>JAZNYN010000120.1:0-19055 GCA_045594405.1 Anaeroplasma sp. | reverse complement strand
GTCAATGATGTTACTTGCATTGTTAGCAGGCTCGGGCTCCTGAGATACAGTAATCATAGAATCCATAAGAGCAACCTTTGTACCTGTAGCGTTGGATGCTACAGTACCTGTGGCTGTATTTGTAGTAGTTGTTGTTGTAGTTGTTGTCACGCCTGTAGCTGCACCGGAGGAGTAAATTTCAACTTCGCCGATACTGTTCCAACCGGAAATTGTATTACCATGACCTGTGATTCTTACAAATCTTGCAGGTGCAGTAAAGTTAACGTACTGTGTTGCATCGCTGAAGGGTTCGCTGGAGCCGGTCCATACCTGGCTGTAGGAAATACCATCAGCAGATACTTCGATATCGTAAGGAATAGTTCTGTCATCCTCGTAAAGCTTCATAGCAACACCAACAGAGGAAACTGTCTTAGCGCTGCCAAGGTCAATAACAACAGAAGCGTCACCCTGAGATGCCCAAACAGTTGCAGGAGTACCATCAATAAGGTTTCTTGCGCTGTTAGCAGCTTCGGGCTCCTGAGATGCTGTAAGCATATTTGCTGTAAGAGAAACCTTTGTACCGGAGGGAGCTGCAGATACTACGCCTGTAGCACCGCCTACAGCTGTTCCTGTGGAAGGTGTAACAGCTGCTGTGCCGTTCCATGCTTCCAATTCAAGGATACTTGCCCAGTCACCTGCAGTAGTACCATTTGTATTGATACGAACGTAACGGATAGAATCGTTTACATCGTAGGAATCATATGTAGCACCGGAAGAACCGCCGTTGAATACGTTTGTGAAGTTCTTGCCGTCAGCAGATACTTCAATAGCGTAGTTTGTGCTTCTTTCAGTAGGCTTCCATACAGCAACCTTAACGTTTGTAACAGGCTTAACTGCACCTAAGTCCAATGTTGCAGAGCCTGCGCCCTGGCTTGCCCATCTTGTGGAAAGGTTACCATCTATCATGCACATACCATTGTTTTCGGGTTCGGGTACCTGGTCAGCATATACAGATTCAAATGTAAGCTTGCCTGTTTCAACAAAGCCACCTGCTACGCCGCCCTGAGAATCTGTAATAACAGCTATTTTTAGTAGGTTTAGGAATTGGATATATTATTAGAGTTAAAACTCATGAAAAATCATTTAAATTAACTAAACAAACATCAGAAAAGATTATTGCAGAGGCTGAGGCTGAAGCAGATAAGATTAAGAAGGATTCAATCATTGAAGCTAAACACGAGATTGCAGAACTTAAGCAAGAGGCTGATAAGGATATCAAGGAAAGAAAGGGCGTTGTTGTTGAATTAGAAAATAAGCTAAATCAACGTGAAGATACATTAGATAGACGTTCGTCTAATCTTGATCGTCGTGAAGAAATGCTTAATGCAAAGGAAAATAGAATCGATGAAAAGAAGGCTGAATTAGAACAACAAAATATTAAGGTTGAGGCCGTATTAAAGCAACAGGAAGCTAAATTAGTTGAAATCAGTGCGCTTACTAGAGATGAAGCTCGCAAGATTATTATGGATAGTGTTCGTGAATCTATGAAGATAGAAATCGCTACATATATCAAGGAAGAAGAGGAAAAGGCTAAGCTTGAGGTTAAATCTAAGGCTAAGAATGTTTTAGCATTAGCTATCCAAAAGTATGCTGGTGAAACAGCAGGTGAGGCTACAGTATCTACTGTATCATTACCAGTTGAAGAAATGAAGGGTCGTATTATTGGTCGTGAGGGCCGTAATATTCGTACATTAGAATCATTAACAGGTGTAGATTTAATTATTGATGATACACCTGAAGCAGTTGTATTATCAGGCTATGATCCTGTAAGAAGAGAAATTGCTAAGCGTTCATTAGAAATTTTAGTTTCTGATGGTCGTATTCATCCAGCTCGTATCGAAGAGGTTGTAGAGCGCTGTCGTGGTGAGGTTGAAATGGCAATCCGCGAAAAGGGTGAGGAAGCAGTATTTAAGGCTGGTATCGGTAAGATTCATCCAGATTTAATTAGATTAATTGGTAGATTACATTTCCGTACAAGCTTTGGTCAAAACGTATTAAAGCATTCACTAGAAACTGCAATGCTAGCTGGTAAGCTTGCATCAGAGATTGGTGAAAACGAGGTAATTGCTCGTCGTGCTGGTTTATTACATGATATTGGTAAAGCAGTAGACCATGAAATCGAAGGCTCACATGTTGAAATTGGTGTTGAGCTTGCAAATAAGTATCATGAGCCAAAAGAGGTTGTAGATGCAATTGCATCACACCATGAGGATGTTGCTCCTAAGTCAATTATTGCTGTATTAGTTGCAGCTGCAGACGCATTATCATCTGCAAGACCTGGTGCTAGATCTGACTCATTAGAAAACTACACTAAGAGACTTGAAAACCTAGAGGCTATTTCAAATGCTGTTAAGGGTGTTCAAACATCATTTGCAGTTCAAGCCGGTCGTGAGGTTCGTGTAATTGTTAATCCAGAGGAAATTGATGATTTATCAACAGTTACAATTGCTCGTCAAATTAAGGAGCAAATTGAAAATGAATTATCATACCCTGGTACAATCAAGGTTACAGTTATTAGAGAAACTAGAGCTGTAGATATTGCAAAATAGTAATAAAAGAGTGGGCAACCCACTCTTTTGATTTATTTAATTAGAATTGAGGATTTTTATGAGAATTTTATATTTAGGAGACATCGTTGGTGAAAAAACCCTACCTATTGTTAAAAGGGCTATCGATGAAATTAAAAGTGAATATAAAATCAATGTTGTATTAGCTAATGGTGAAAATGTAACCAAGGGCAAGGGCTTAAGCCAAAAGCATTACAAGGAGCTTAAGACAATGGGAGTTGCTGGAATATCAATGGGAAATCATACCTTTTCTAAATCAGAGATAAAGGAATATATTAACGAGGCAACTATTTGTAGACCAGCTAACCTTAATACTTCCTACGGAGCACCTTATATCTATATTAATTATAATGACAAGAAAATCGCATTAGTGAATATGATGGGAAGAGTGTTCCAAAACAGTCCGCTTGATTGTCCATTTCAAACTATGGATAAGCTATTATCAGAGATTAAGGCTGATTATATCATAGTTGATTTTCATGGTGAGGCTACAAGTGAAAAAAAGGCGTTCTTCTACGAGTTTGCCGACAGAGTTGATGCTATTGTAGGCTCACATACTCATTGCCAAACCTCTGATGAGCAAAGCTACAGTGAATGCCTATATATCACTGATATGGGAATGTGTGGCCCTTTTGAGAGCATTTTAGGTGATTCTAAGGAGCAAGTTATAGAACGCTTCAAAACGGGTGTATTCGAGCCTTTAAGCGTTGCTGAGGCAGACGAATACATAATTAATGGTGTAGTACTTGATTTTAGTCCATTAGGAAATAAAATCATTAGAATTAATAAAAGAATAAAAGCATAATAATGTAATCTATTCATATACTTTATTAGGAGGAATATGAATGGAAACATTAAAGGTATCATCAAAATCAAAGCCTAGTAGTGTGGCTGGAGCCCTTGCTATTGCGTTTCGTTTAAAGTCAGTAGTAGAGGTCCAAACAATTGGTGCTGGTGCTTTAAATCAAGCGATTAAGGCTGTTGCTATTGCAAGAGGATATGTAGCACCTACTGGGAAGGATTTGATTGTTGTTCCTGCTTTTTCTGATATTTTAATTGATGGCGATGAAAAAACTGCTATTAAGCTAATTGTAAAAGCTATCTAAACTTCTAAGCACCAAAATTTGGTGCTTTAAATTTTGTTGAAAAATTACTATTATATAGTATAATAGTTGTGGTGATAATTTATGAAAAATATTAAACTTGCAATGCCTTCTTTAAAAGAGGCAAAATTAAGAAGAAATTTAGATATTCCTGTAATACGATACAAATTAGAGGATAAATATAATAATTTAGGTAAGGGTAAAACATACTATATTTTTACATATGGCTGTCAAGGTAATGAGGCTGATTCTGAGGTTATGGCTGGTATTTTAGAGGGTGTAGGATATACACTATCTAATGACCCTATGAATTCAGATGTAGTCATCCTAAATACATGTGCTATCAGAGAAAATGCTGAGCAGCGTATTTGGGGTGTGTTAGGACAGCTAAAGGGACGTAAGCGTGAAAACCCTGATATGATAATAGGTATTTGTGGATGTATGCCTCAGGAGGAAAATGCAACACAAAAGATTATTGATTCATATGGATACATTGATTTAGTGTTTGGTACACATAATAGACATCATCTTCCTAAGCTTATTTATGAGGCTTACATAACTAAGGCAAACGTTGTAGAGGTATTATCTAATGAGGGTACTATATTAGAGGATGCACCTAAGGTTAGAGCATCTAAGCATAAGGCTTGGGTAAATATTATGTATGGCTGTGATGAGTTCTGTACATACTGTATTGTTCCATATACTCGTGGTCGTGAAAGATCTAGAGCTAAGGAGGATATTATTGCAGAGGTTGAGGAGCTAGTAAGTCTAGGCTATAAGGAGGTAACACTACTTGGACAAAATGTTAATGCTTATGGTAAGGATTTAAAGCTAGAGAATTATACATTTGGTGATTTATTAGTTGACCTTGATAAAACAGGTATTGAGCGTATTAGATACACAACATCTCATCCACGTGATTTAGATGAAAAAACTATGCAAGCAATGGCTAACTGTAAGTCAGTTATGCCACACCTACATCTACCAGTTCAATCTGGTGATGATGCAATCCTAAAGATTATGAATCGTAAGTATACTTATGATGATTATATGAGTAAGGTTAATAGATTAAAGGAGCTAGTACCTGATATTGCACTTACAACAGATATAATTGTTGGCTTTCCTAATGAAACACATGAGCAATACCTAAATACAATTAAGCTTGTTCAGGCTGCTCAATTTGAGGGAGCATTTACATTTATCTATTCTCCTAGAGAGGGTACACCTGCAGCTAAAATGGCCGATAATATTAGTGAAAAAGAAAAGCACGATAGATTAGTTCATCTTAATACTTTTATCAATGATGGCTATAAAAAGGGTCATGAACGCTTTGTTGGCAAGGTGGTAAAGGTTTTAGTTGATGGCGAATCAAAGAATGGTGAAGGTATGATGTGTGGATATTCTGAGCATAATAAGCTTACACACTTTGCTGCAAATGACCCAAAACTTGTAGGTCAAATTGTTAATGTAAAGGTAACAGAGGCTAAAACATGGTTTATGATTGGTGAGCTTTGTGAGTAGAATAAAAGAGGTTAAGGTAGAGTTTTTAGCAACACCAGAGGTAAAAAGAATAAAGGAGCTAGAGGCTTTTATAGATAATAACGATGATATTAATTCGTTATTTATTAGGCTTAAGGAAATTCAAAAGCAAATGGTGCATGCTAGAGAATACAATCAGCCTAATCAATATAATATATATAAGGATGAATATAATTCTGTATATAATGAGCTTTTAGATATGCCTTTTATGGAGGAATATCTAGAGCTTTTAGAGATTGTTGATGGCAGACTATCAAGCTTCACCTACACAGTTGAAAAGGAAATAAATAAAATTATAAATAAGTAAGCATTTTGTGCTTACTTTTTATTTTCTCTCATATGCTTAAATAGGTGATTACATGAACTATTTTAAAACAGATGGCATAAGAGGTATTTATCCGTTAGAGGTTAATGAGGTATTATTCAAAGCAGTTGGACGAGTTATAGCTAGGCTAGGATATGAACAATTAATTATGGGCTATGATAATCGTCCCTCAAGCATAAGCTTAGCTGATGCACTGATAAAGGGAGCATTAGCAGCAAGGATGAAGGTGTTTAATCTTGGCTTATCAACAACCCCTAGAATTGAGTTTGAATCCTTTAATAAAAAATGTGTAGGAGCAATGATTACAGCAAGTCATAACCCATCGAATTACAATGGACTAAAAATATTTGTAGAGGGTGAGAAGCTTTCTAAAACTCAAGAGGAATTGATTAGTAATTCCATAAATATTAATGATGATTATAGCAACCATTTATTACAATATAAACCTTATATATATAATAATAGGATAGTTATAGATTGTGCTAATGGTGCAGCATCAATAATTGCAGCTAAGATATTTAATGATTCTAATTTTCTTATATATAATAATAGGATAGAAGAGGAGATTAACTACAATTGTGGTGCAACTCATCCGGAGGCACTTCAAGCGATAGTAAGGCATGAAAATGCTGATATGGGTTTTAGCTTCGATGGTGATGGAGATAGAGTTATTGCCTGTGATAGGTGTGGTAATATACTTGATGGAGATTATCTTTGTTTTCTATTAGCACTGTATTTAAGAAGGAAGAATAAATTTAATAATAAGGTAGTATTAACAAAAATGAGTAATCTAGGAATTATTAATGTTTTTAAGGAAGAGCAAATAGAAGTAATTCTTTCTGATACAGGTGATAAGAATGTGCTAGCTGCAATGAATAAGGAAAATGTGGTAATAGGTTCAGAAGCATCAGGTCACATCATTCTAAAAGACTATAAACCATATGGTGATGGAATTTTAAATGTATTGTTAATACTTTCAGCAATAAATGAATTAGGATTATCATTAGAGGATATATATAATAAAATAAAAAAAACCCCTTCTGCATTAATAAATATCGAAAGGGATGAGTTAAGCTTAGATTTGTCTAATTTTAAAAATACATATAGCTACATTAGAAAATCAGGCACAGAAAGATGCTATAGAGTATTTATTCAATCTGAGGATAAAAATGAATTTTTAACTTGTTTAGAGTACATAAATGAGTACAAAAATAAATGAGGGCAACTTTGCCCTCACATTATCTTTTTCTACCTAGACCGATTTTGTTAAATACTTTACCAATCTTTCTGTTAGCTAGATAATTAGCGTAATCTCTACCTTTATCTAGGATTTCATCTAATTCCTTAGATTTTAGTAATACATTATATTTGTCTTGAATGCCTTGTAGAAGATTACCAACAACATTAGCAAGATCTTCTTTAAATGTAGCATAGTTTGAATCCTTATATTGAATTTCTAAATCACTAATTGATTTTCCTGTTATACAAGAATAAATAGTAAGTAGATTAGAGATTCCCGGCTTATTTTCCTCATCAAATTTGATTGTTCCTTCAGAATCAGTTACTGCAGACTTAATTTTCTTTTTAGCAATATTAATATCATCAAGAAGTGCAATGTAAGCTTTAGGGTTAGGATCAGATTTGCTCATTTTCTTAGTTGGCTCATTTAATGACATAATCTTAGCACCAGCCTTAGCAATTACAGGCTCTGGTACTACAAATGTTTCACCATATTTTGAATTAAAACGTTCTGCAATATTTCTAGTTAGCTCTAGATGTTGCTTTTGATCGGCACCTGTTGGAACAATATCAGCATCGTAAAGAAGAATATCTGCAGCCATTAGTGTAGGGTACGTAAGTAAGCCAGAAGATACACCAGCAACCTGACGTTCCTTTTTATCCTTAAATTGAGTCATTCTTTCAAGCTCACCAATATATGTATTACATTCTAAAGCCCAACCAAGCATAGTGTGTGCTGGAACCTCTGATTGAATAAATATCTTAACTCTTTCAGGATCTAGACCACAAGCAATATATAGTGCTGCAAGTGATTTAATGTTAGCTCTTAAAGCAGTTTTATCCTGTGGTACTGTAATTGCATGTAAATCCGCAATGAAAACTAGGATATCATCAATTTTTTCATCATTTTGTAGTTTTAAGAAATTTTGGATTGCACCAAGATAATTACCTAATGTAATATTACCACTTGGTTGAATTCCTGATATTAAACGCATAATATAATCCTCCTATGTTAAAAATAAAAAAGCATCCCCAAAATAAAAAATTATTTTAAGGACGCTCATAATAAGCGCGGTGCCACCTTAATTCTAATAAAATTAGCTCTTTGTATTAAAATTAATAGCCATTTCCAAAATATGTCGTTTTGATGCTTTCACCGTCCATCAATCGCTAAAAACTAAAACATAAAATGTACTTATCGTTATTATAATACTAATTATTTAAAAAGTAAACAAACAATTTAAGAAAAAATGAAAAATTTTATTTTTAAATCCTCTACTTTTTTGTGAAAAATTCGGTTTATACAATGATTTTAACAATTAAAACGAATTAAATTAAAAAAATGGGCAAAATACGAATTTTTAATTATAAAAAAAAGAAAAAAATTAAATAAATTTCAAAAAACTCTTGTTTTATTGAATAAAAAGTAATATAATGAGAACATAATATTCAAAATAAACTTAAAGGGGCGACAATATTATGAAATTTAAAAGAATTACTTTAGCTGCGCTTGTTTGTGTCGGCGCGCTATCATTAGCTTCTTGTAAGACTTATGAAGGTGAAGGTGTTTACACATATAATACTTATACAACTTTAACACCATCTAACTGGAATGAGTTAACTTACCAAGATAATAATGACACAGAAATTTTAAACTTTATTTCAAGTTCATTCTTCAACTATGATTTCAAGTATGATGAAAATGGTGAAATCGTTAGTGGTGAATTTGATATTGAATATGCTGCTGCAACTAAATTAGAAGACGTTACAGCAACATATGCTGGCGATGAAAATTATGATGTACCAGCTGCTGCAACTTCTGGTTATGCATATAAGATCACATTACGTGATGATTTAGTTTGGGATGATGGTGAAGCAATCACTGCTGATGACTTCATTTATTCAATGAAGGAACAATTAAACCCATTATTCTTAAATTATCGTGCAGATAGCTTCTATCAAGGTGCTTTAGTTATCCATAATGCAAAAGAATATGTATTCCAAGGTCAATCTGATATTTTCCCTGCATCTACTGCATATTCTACATATTCTACAGATTTAGATGACCAATTAATCTTCCACCTTGGTCCTGCTAGCGAAGCTGTTCCTGCAACTTGTTACGTTAGAGACTATTTCGGTTTCCCTGCTTCTTATGATGCTGCAAAGACTGCTGCTTGGTTAATTGCAAACTATCTTTCTGATTCTGCATTTACTGCAGAAGCTGCTGCTCAAATGGAAGACAAGACTTTAGCAGAAATTAAGGCTGATGAAACTTTAAATGCTGCATGGGAAGCTTTACTTGGTTTCTGGCAAACTGAACCAAATGAAGAATTACACTTCTTTGCTGCTCATTATACATTCCCTGAATTATCATTCGATAAGGTTGGTATGTTCAAGGGTGCTAACGATTTAGAAATCGTTATTGTATTAGATAATTCATTACAATTATTAGATGAAAATGGTGATTTAACATATAAGGCTGCTTATAACTTTGGTGGTCTTCCACTAGTTCAAGAATCTAAGTATGAACAATATAAGCATGCACCAGCTGAAGGCTCTGAGTTATGGACTACAACTTATAACCAAGATGTTGCTTCAACATCAAGCTGGGGTCCTTATAAGTTAACTGAATTCCAAGCTGGTAAGATTTATGTATTAGAAAAGAATGAAAATTGGTGGGGCTACAATGATCCTGCATATGAAGGTCAATATCAAACTGATAAAATCGTTTGTGAACAAGTTAAGGACTGGAATACTGCATGGTTAATGTTCCAAGCTGGTGATGTTGATTCTGTTTCTATCGATGTAACAATCGCTGCTGAATATAAGAATTCTGAACAAGCTGTATTTACTCCATCTGATTTCGTAAGCTCATTACAATTACAATCTGATGAAGCTGCTCTTCAAAAGAGAGAAGATGAATTAGGTGCTGGTTATAACAAGACTATGTTATTACAACCATCATTCCGTAAGGCTTTATCATTAGCTATCGATAGAGCTGCATTCGCTAACCAAGTTACAACTTCATCATTAGCTGGCTTCGGTTTATTCAACTCAATGCATTACTATGATGTTGCTAACGGTGGTGTTTACCGTAATGAAGACGTTGCTAAGCAAGTATTATGTGAAGTATATGGTGTAGATCCTTCTAACTATTCTTCATTAACTGCTGCTGAAGCTGCAATTACTGGTTATAACTTAACATTAGCTCGTCAATTAGTTGAAGAAGCTTATCAAGCATCTAAGGCTGCTGGTCATTATGTTGATGGCGAAATTATCAAGTTAGAATTTGGTACTGGTTCAATTGTTGAATCTACTCAACGCCAATTTGACTTCATTAAGAATGCATGGACTGAATTATTAGTTGGTACATCATTAGAAGGCAAATTAGAATTAGAATTAGTTGACCACCTAGAAGAATGGGCAAACGATTTCCGCGCTGGTGGTTATGAAGTATGTATGGGTGGCTGGACAGGCGCTGCTTGGGATCCAGGTTACTTCTTACTTGCTTATCTAGACCCTGATTATATGTATTCAAAGGGTTGGGATACTGAAAACCATCAAATGGAATTCACATTAACTGGTGAAGGTGAAAACGGTGAAGACGTTACATTAACATTAGGCTTATTAGAATGGTATGACATTCTAAATGGTGCTCATGATACTTATGACTGGTCTGCTGGTGCAGTTGAGGACAGCATAAGATTAAAGTTAATCGCTGCATTAGAAAAAGAAATATTATCAGTATACTATACAGTTCCTCTAGTAAACAGCTATTCTGCTTCATTAATTTCTTACAAGTGGGAATATGCTACACGTGAATACAACACATTCATGGGTTACGGTGGAATCAGATATATCACTTATAACTATGACGATGCTGATTGGGCAAGATTCGTAGACAAGAATAAGGGTAGTATTGATTATAGATAAAAACGTTAATATTTAGCTATAACTAATAATGTGGGACAATGGCTATCATTGTTCCACATTTTGGCCGTTTTAAAAAGGGTAAAAAATTATTTTGAATGAAGGAGTATGATATTTATGTACATGTTCAAATACATAATGAAGAGAATTGGATTATCAATTATGACCTTCTCTATAATCATGATTATATGTTTCGTTCTTATTAAGCTATTACCAATCGTAATCAATGTGCCAATTGGTAAGGATTATGATATTTTATATGCTCAATTAGAAGGAAGAGGTTATTTTGATCCTATTCCAGTTCAATTTATTACATATTTGAAAAGAATCTTCTTATATGGAGATTTAGGTATTGTTGTTAACCTACCATCTTACCGTAATCAACCTGTATGGGATGTATTTGTTAACAAATTACCACCAACAGTTTTAATCAATGTATATTCTACATTGGTCGCAGTTCCAATCGGAATTTGCTTAGGTATTTTTGCCGCCTTAAAGAAAAACAAATGGCAAGACCATGCAATTTCAACAGGAGTTATGATATTTATTTCTGTACCAAGCTTCGTTTATGCATTCTTGGTTCAATATTTATTGTGCTTTGTGTTAGATTTATTTCCATTAACTATGGACGCTGGTTATGACTATTTTTCTTGGAGTATGTTTAAATCAATGATTCCAGCGGTATTATGTTTATCGTTTGGTTCAATAGCTGGTTATGCACGTTATACAAGAGCTGAGCTAACTGAGGTTTTAACAAGTGAATATATGCTACTTGCTAGAACTAAGGGTTTAACTAAATCTCAAGCAACAACTAGACATGCATTAAGAAACGCAATGGTTCCAATCTTCCCTTCAATTATTGGTGAATTCATTTCAGTTATGAGTGGTTCATTAATTATTGAACAAATCTTTAGTATTCCAGGTGTAGGTGGTCTATACCTAGAATCAATAAATATGAAGGATTATGATTCATTTATGATGCTATCAGGATTCTATATCTTGATTGGTCTATTAGCTTCAATTGTAATTGATTTAAGCTATGGAGTTATAGATCCACGTATTAGAATGGGGGCTAAGTAATTATGAAACCAAGTGAATATAAAATTTCTAATGAAAAGTTCAAGTTCGTACAAGAGGGTAAGGTAATCCGTGATAAGGAATTATCTACAAAGCCTCTATCTTATTTTCAAGATGCTTTTAATAGATTCAAGAAAAATAAGGGTTCTATTACTGCTGCAATAATCATTATTATTTTAGTATTATTTGCAATTATCGCTCCAATTGTATCGCCATATAAAGTATCATATACAGATGGATATTTCCAATATACATTACCAAAGAGCAATTTAATGTATAATTTAGGAATTGATTTTTGGGATGGATGTTCTAATAAAGAATTTACAAAAGAAGGTTTCTATTATCATTATTACATGGGCGAAGAAACTGGTCATTATGCCATAAAGAATCAAGAATATGAGATAGAAACAAAGCTAAATAATAAAAACCAAAAGGTTGATTATTATAAGATTAGATTAGATTCTTATCAATTAAATGGTGTTGTATTTAAAAATTTATCTGCTGAAGAGTATAAGGCATTACAAGAATATCAAAATAATACTGGTATTCAAGTAATTTATCCTCAAACTGTTTTATATTTACGTCCTTCAGCAATTCAGGATAATAATAATGCAAATTATTGGTATGAAACAGAAGCTAAAAATGGTAAAACTAGCATTGTTTTAGATAAAAACAATCAGGTTACAAACATATATTATAAGGTTTGGACTCTAGAAGAAATTGAAGAATATGTTGCTGCATTACCTGATAAAACTAAAGCAGAACAAGATTATAAGGCAAATATGAGGGATGACCTAATTGATGTTTATAATTTTGGTGACGATTACGATTCTTTACGTATTGAAGGTGAAGATAGTGACACAAAATACTATTATGCTGTAAAAAATGAAACTGGTTATTCAGTAAGAATTAATTATTATGAATACTATATTTACTATCATACACAAATTGTAAAAGATGGTATTGATGAGCCGTTATTCTTCTTTGGTACAACTAATTCAGGTCAAGACATCTTTACTTGCTTATCTTCAGGTGCTAGATTCAGTTTCCTTTTAGCAATTTGTATTGCTTCAGTTAACTTAATTGTTGGTGCTATTTATGGTGCAATTGAAGGTTACTATGGTGGTAAGATAGACTTAGTAATGGAACGTATTGTTGAAATATTATCATCTGTTCCATTTATGATTGTTATTACTTTATTAAAGTATCATATGCCTAATACTGGACATGCACTATTATTATTCATTTCGTTCTTCTTGACCGGATGGATAAGTATGGCCGGTAGAACTCGTATGCAATTCTATAGATTTAAGAATCAAGAATATGTATTAGCAGCGAGAACTTTAGGTGCATCAGATTGGAGAATTATGTTTAAGCATATTTTCCCTAATGCATTAGGTACATTAATTACAAGCTGTGTATTAGTTATTCCAGGTGTAATTTTCTCTGAAACAAGTTTAAGCTATTTAGGTATTATTAATCTTAACAGTGGTGATATGACATCAGTAGGTACATTATTAGCTAATGGTCAACCATTCCTAGTAAGCTATCCACATATGATTTTATTCCCAGCATTATTTATTTGTTTATTAATGCTAAGCTTCAATCTATTTGGTAATGGTCTACGTGATGCATTTAACCCATCATTAAGAGGTGCGGAGGATTAATATGGAAAAGAAATTAGAAGTTAAAAATTTACAGGTTTCCTTCCGTACTCAAGGTGGAAATGTTAAGGCTGTTCGTGATATTTCATTTGACCTATATAAGGGAGAAACTCTTGCAATCGTTGGTGAATCTGGTTCTGGTAAATCAGTAACTAGTAAGGCTATTATAGGTATTTTAGCTGGTAACTCTATTGTAGAGGGTGGAGAAATTTTATATAATGGACAAGATTTATTAAAGATATCTGAGGAAGATTTCCATAAGATTCGTGGTGACAAAATTGCTATGATTTTCCAAGACCCTATGTCAAGCTTAAATCCAATTATGCGTGTTGGTCACCAATTAACTGAGGCTATGATTTTAAAATCTAAATCAAGCCAAAAGAATGCAAAAGAAGAATTTAATCAAAAGCTTAAGCTATTAAACGAAGCTATTAATAAGGTTACAGGTGTTGAAAACGCTGAAAGTGTTGCTATTAACACTGAAAAATGTACTACATTTGATAACTTCTGTATTTTAAGTAATACATTAGAAAACGATTATAATGAAGCGTACGCTCAAGCAATTGGTGTACAGGTTGATATCGACAACTTATTATTCCTATTAGAAAAGAATCAAAAGGTAGATATTAATAAAGAAATTAAGAAGATTAAAAAGGAAATAGAATTATCTGTTCATCCTTATATCATCAAACCTGAGGAGGCTAATCCTTATATCACAACATTATCTACAATGCTTAATGGTGGTCTTAAGGAATTAGTTAAGGAAAAGTTAAAGCAACTTAGAAGAAAAGAAGCAACTGTTAATCAAGAATTATTAAATTCTTTTGTTAAGGTATTAACTGAAATAAATGCTTTATATTCAGAAGCAATTAATCGTCAAAAGCCTAATTTCTTCACGCTTGGATATTATAAGATGAAATATCCAGAGGATGATATTTACAAATATAGTATTGATGAATTAGATAAGAAAACAAGAGAAGTATTAGATGATGAATTTATGCTTGAATTTATCAAGCTTGGTCAAGTTGGTGTTCAATACTCTCATGACCAATCGATTAAATGCAAGAAGGAAGCTTTAGCTAAGCTAGATCAATTAATTGAATTTATTCAGTCTGAAAATCTTGTTAAGAAGGAAACATTCGAGCGCATTAATGAGGTTAACAAAATTGTTAAGGATGCAATCGATCGTTTAACTGTTAATAAAAATAGTATTGAGTATACATTCTCATCTGCTATGCTATCAGAAGCGCATAGATATTTT
Organism: Anaeroplasma sp.; assembly: GCA_045594405.1. Lineage (GTDB taxonomy): Bacteria > Bacillota_I > Bacilli_A > Acholeplasmatales > Anaeroplasmataceae > Anaeroplasma. The sequence continues at coordinate 4,311 of JAZNYN010000120.1, read as the reverse complement.
AATGGTATTAAGGATAATCCAGTTAATCAAGAAAAATATGATAAGGATTTAGTTAAGTTCAACAAGCTAATTGAAGCAGGAAAGCGTCCAACATGGCAGCCTATTCCTCCACGCCTAGTTGACCTAGAATTAACAAAGCAAAATATCGTTAAAATTATTGAAAATTTAAAGAAGAGCTATGAAAATGATATTGAAAAGGACTCAATGTTTGATTCATATGCATCTATGATAGCTTTAGTTGATTACTTTAAGCAACTTGCATCTTTAGCTGTATATAAGGTTACACACCAAATGGCTAAGGCAAAGGCTATTAAGCTATTAGAGGAAGTAGGTATTCCTGATCCAGAAATCCGTTATCGTCAATACCCATTTGAATTCTCTGGTGGTATGAGACAACGTATCGTTATTGCGATTGCATTATCTGCTAACCCAGATATTCTAATTTGTGATGAGCCTACAACTGCTCTAGACGTTACTATCCAATCTCAAATTCTTGAATTAATTAACAAGATTAAGGTTGAAAGAAATTTATCAGTTATCTTCATTACTCATGACTTAGGTGTAGTTGCAAATATGGCTGATAGAATCGCTGTTATGTATGCTGGTAAGATTGTAGAGTATGGTACTTCTGAGGATATATTCTATGATCCACGTCATCCATATACATGGGCACTATTATCAAGTATGCCGGACTTAGATACTAAGGAAAAGCTTGAAGCAATTCCTGGTACTCCGCCTAATATGATTTACCCACCTAAGGGTGATGCATTTGCTGAAAGAAACAAGTATGCACTTGAAATTGATTTCGAGCTTCAACCACCTTTATTTGAAGTTTCAGAAACACATTTTGCTGCTACATGGTTATTACATCCAAATGCTCCTAAGGTAGATCCTCCAAAAATCATTGCAGAGAGAATTCAAAGAATGAAAGCCGCTGCTTCTAATGAAGGAGGTAAAGATAATGAATGATAATAAGGTATTATTAAAGGTTGAGAATTTAGAGCAATATTTCAAGCTTGGTAAAAGTAGAGTAAATAAGGCTGTAGATGGTATCAATTTTGAAATTTACAAAGGTGAAGTATTTGGTCTAGTAGGTGAATCTGGCTGTGGTAAAACTACAACAGGTAGATCAATTATTAGATTATATGATATCACTGGTGGTTCTGTATATTTTGATGGTGTTAGAATTTGTGCAGGTACTAGAAGCTATAAGCATGCTATTAAGGTTGCCAAAAAAGAACACTACAATAATGTAGCTCAATATAAGGAAGAATATAAGGATGCTATAGCTCTTGGTAAAGATAAGACTGTAGCAAAAAATGAATTAAAAGCAAAGATTGATAAGAGCTTAGAAAAATTACTTCCAATCGTAAAGGAAAATACAGCTAAGATTAAGCTTGCTGTAGATGATCATGAAAGATGTAATAAGAAATATGCTCAAAAGGAAGTTGAGAAGGTTAAGGCTGAATATGAGCCAAAGATTGCCTTAGAAACTGATCCTGAAAAGAAGAAGCTAATTGAAGCAGAAATGAAGGAAAAGATTCGTCTAGCTAAGAAGGATAGAATCATGAATAAGATCCAAATGATTTTCCAGGATCCTATTGCATCTTTAGATCCACGTATGACTGTTCATGATATTATTGCAGAGGGTTTAATTATCCGTGGTATTAAGGATAAGGACTTCATTGAAAAAGAAGTATTTAGAGTGCTTGATTTAGTTGGTCTTGTAGCTGAGCATGCTTCACGTTATCCACATGAATTCTCAGGTGGTCAACGTCAACGTATTGGTATTGCAAGAGCTATCATCTTAAATCCTGAGCTAATTATTGCTGATGAACCAATTTCAGCATTAGACGTTTCAATTCAAGCTCAAGTAATCAACCTATTAAATGAGCTAAGAGATAAGATGGGCTTAACAACATTATTTATTGCCCACGACTTATCTGTTGTAAAATATTTCTCAAATAGAATTGCAGTAATGTATTTTGGTAAGATTGTTGAGTTAGCTCCATCTGATGAGCTATTCGAACATCCTCTTCATCCATATACAAAATCATTATTATCTGCGATTCCTTTACCAGATCCTAGATATGAAAAGCAAAGAAAGAGAATTTCTTATAATCCATTAATTGAACATGATTATTCAGTTGAAGGACCAACAATGCGTGAAATTAGACCTGGACATTTCATTTATTGTAATTCTAAAGAATTTGAAGACTATCAAAAGGAATATAACGAGTAATAAAATAAGAAGGTGCTATTATGGAACAATTACCAAACGATAATCATCCAAAGAAAAAGAAAATATTAGGCTATGCTATTACTTTAGTTGTAGGATTAGCCTTTGCATTTATCATAATGTTATCAAAAGGTATTTTTAAGAAGGAATCTAGTATAGAGATATTCCATATTCTTACTGATTCATTCTTTGTACCTGGTGTATGTATTTTTGGCTTCGGTTTACTTGTAGTTGCAAGTAATGGTGGAACGTTTGATATGATGACTTATGGATTAATTAAATTCTTCTCATTCTTTAAGAGAGATTTAAAATCTGAAAAATATAAAACATTCCAAGAATATCGACTTGCTAGACATGAAACATCAAGTGAATTTTTACATTTAGTAATTGTCGGATTATTTTTGATTGCTTTATCATTAATCTTCCTAGCATGCTATTACAACGTTAAATAAAAATAAAGCCATGGGCATTTTAGAAAGCCTATGGCTATTTTTTTGTAAAATAAAAACCAGCAGGTTGCTGGTTATTTTTGTTGATCCCTGCCATCAAAGGCTCTTTTACTTTTTCTAATTGATTCCTTATATTCAATATTATATTTTGCTAGGAAATTTTTAAAATCAGCTAAGCCTTGATTGATATCATCAACCTCGTATTCAATTTCATAATCAACATTACCATAATAAACGCTCTTGTCTAAGAATAATGTACCATTCTTATAAGGAGTTGAAGCACGATGTGTTGTTAGGCTTGCAACATTTTTAACAAAGTATGGAATGCCTATGATTTTAGCATCAAATCCAGTTTCTAAAAGCTCTAAGGCATGGTCCTTAGATAGAAGAAGATGTGTTTCATCAGCACCTAATTCAGCTCTAGTTTTTTTAGTAAGCTTAAAGTTGTTGCCCTTTTGACGAATTCTAAGTACTGTCTTATCTTGAAGTAGTTTAGAATCCTCAGTATCAAAATAAAAGTTTGTTTGAGGGAATACATTGTTTTCTAATTCAAATTCCTTTAAAAGGAAGCTGTATTGAGCCTCAGTTATAAAAGTCTTAAATTCGATTTCCTTATTCTTATGCATGACACTTACCTACTTTTCAAAATTCTCCATAACTTATTATCTAATATTATTTAGATAATGTCAATAAAAAATAAAACTATCTTTTAGGTAAAAATGTAATATTTAGAAGAAATGAGTAGTATACCACACATTATATCTTAGTAATTATCTCATCAATTATTCCGTAATTTAGTGCTTCCTTTGAATCCATATAGAAATCTCTTTCAGTGTCATTTGTGATTTCATCAATAGTATGGTTAGTATGCATTGCTAAAAGTGAATTCATTTGAGCTTTAGTTTTTAACAATCTTTTTGTTTGTATATCAATATCTGTTATAACACCCTGCATACCACCATGTGGCTGGTGAATCATTATTTCAGAATGTGGTAGTGCATACCTTTTACCTGAGGTAGAGGCAAGAAGAAATGCAGCCATTGACATTGCCATTCCAACACAAATTGTATTTACCTTTGATTTAATATAATGAATAGTATCATATATGGCAAGTCCAGCAGTAATTGACCCACCTGGTGAATTTATATATAAGGAAATATCACCATTATCCTGTGAATCTAAAAATAACAGTTCTGAAATGATTAGCGATGATAGATTGTCATCAATCTCGCCAACTAGAAGGATAATTCTATCCTTCAAGAGTCTAGAAAATATATCGTAGCCTCGTTCACCTTGGTCGTTTTGTTCTAACACATATGGAATGTAATTCATAAAATTCTCCTTTCTATAACAAATTGATTTTAATATAAAACGTTTACATAAATTTGTCCCTAATTGTCGTATATAAAAAATATTGAATAAATTATAAACTAGTGGTAAAATTAATAATGGTAAAAAATCATGATTTTTAGGAGGATATGATAATATGGCTATTAAAGTAGCAATCAATGGTTTTGGACGTATCGGCAGACTGGCTTTCAGAAGAATGTTCGGTGATGAGGAATATCAGATCGTTGCGATCAACGACCAAGTCGGAGGCCAAGCGGTCTTAGGAAGACAACC
>JAZNYN010000119.1:0-24352 GCA_045594405.1 Anaeroplasma sp. | reverse complement strand
TTGTTGGAATATAAGCTGAAATATCACCAGCCTGTGTTTCAATGATTGGAAGAGCAGTGATACTACCACCACCTAGCTTATCATTAAGCTTAGCAGCACGTTCAAGTAATCTTGAATGTAGGTAGAATACATCACCAGGGTATGCCTCACGTCCAGGTGGACGGTGTAATAACAATGATAGCTCACGATATGCTACAGCATGCTTAGATAAATCATCATAAATAATTAATACATCCTTACCTTGATACATAAAGTATTCAGCCATTGATACACCAGCATAAGGTGCTAAATATAATAAAGGAGCAGGCTTTGATGCGGATGCAGAAACAATGATTGAATAATCCATTGCGCCAGTATCCTTTAATGTTTCATATACACTTGAAACTGTAGATTCCTTTTGACCGATTGCAACATAAATACAAATTACATTTTGTCCCTTTTGGTTAATGATTGTATCGATTGCAATACTTGTTTTACCAGTTTGGCGGTCACCAATGATAAGCTCACGTTGACCACGACCAATAGGTACAAGTGCATCTAATACCTTAATACCAGTTTGAAGTGGTGTATTAACTGATTGACGATCCATAACACCAGTAGCCTTAACCTCGATTGGTCTTGTGCTCTTAGGCTTGATATCACCTAAGCCATCAATAGGGTTTCCTAGTGGATCAATAACACGACCAATAAATTCCTCACCTACTGGAACCTCTAAAATTCTACCAGTACACTTAACAATGTCGCCTTCCTTAACTAATGAAGATTCACCTAAAAGAATTGCACCTACACATGCTTCCTCTAAATTTTGAACCATACCATATACGCCATTAGGAAATTGTAGTAGCTCTGATGACATAGCCTTATCTAAACCATGAATAAGGGCGATACCATCACCAACCTGTACAACACGACCAATGTTATCAGTTCTAATATCTTCCTTATAGGCCTTAATTTGTTCTTTAATTAAGCTTGATATTTCAGATAAATTAATATTTGCCATTATTTATCCTTTCCTATAATGATTCCTTTAAATCGTTTAGAATTCCCTTAGTGCTTAAATCTATTCTAGTATTATCAGCATAAATAACAATTCCACCGATTAATGTAGGATCAACTATATTTTCTATTACTATATTTTTACTATTTAATCTAGCCTCAATAGGAGCCTTTAGCTTCTCTATTTGAGTTTTTGTAAGCTTAACCTGAGAGTGAAGAGTTACATTAGTAGTCTTTTTACCCTTAAGCATAAGCTCCTTGTAATTCTTATATATATTTTCTAGACAATAAAATCTTCTATTGTCTAATAAAACATATAAGAAATTCAATGTAACATCATTAAAATCAATTAATGACTTTTTTAATACCTTTTTCTTTTCATTTATTTGAATACTTGGAGACTCCATAAAAAGCTTAAAATCATTATTCTTTAAAAGCTTAAGTACGGCTTCTATTTCCGAAGTAATCTTTGTTAATTTATTTTGCTCGCTTGCAAGCTCTAATAAAGCTTGAGCATATTCCTTTTCTACCACTATTCTGTCTCCTTTAGAATCTCATCGATAATATCAATATATTTATCTTGATCGATTTCCTTAGCGACAATCTTTTCAGCGGCTGCAAATGCGATATCAACAATTTCCTGCTTAATCTCATTTGCCATGCTTGCTTTTTCATTTTGTAGTTCTTCCTCTAGCTGCTTATGACGACGAGCTGCCTCTTTTTTCGCATCAGCAATGATTGCCTCACGCTTTAGATTTCCATCAGCTACTGCATCATCAATAAGCTTTTTAATTTGGGCCTTTGCTGCATCCATATCAGCAATCATTTGGGCCTCAAGCTCTAAAGCATTATCTCTAGCCTTGTTTGCAGCCTCTAATGAGCTGTCAACAGATTCACGCTTTTTTTCTAAAAAGGCTGTAACCTTATTCCAGAAGAAAAATCTTACAATAACAAATAATAGAATAGTGGCACATAGCTGGATTATGATATCGCGAACATAAGCACCCATTTGAGTCGGATCAGTAATCGGACCTAATGCCTCCATGATCGATTCAATGATGTCTTGTATTGCTTCATTGATTCCTAAAAACATAAACTAAATGCCTTAAATGCAATTTCTTGCATTCCTTTCTATTACATGAAAATTAATAAAATTGCAACGATAAAACCGTAGATACCAGTTGTTTCAGAAATTGCTTGACCAATGATCATTGTTGTAGTGATCTTACCAGCCATTTCTGGTTGACGAGCCATTGCGTCTAATGCATGAGCTGCTACATTACCTTCACCTAAAGCTGCAGCGAAACCTGTAAATACTGCTAAGCCTGCACCGATATACTTTAAACCCTCAGCTAAGCCTGCACCGATACCTGAATCGTATGCTACTGCTTCAGTTAAAAATGTTGAAATAGTTGTTAATACGTTATTTAATACTGTTAAAAATTCCATTGTTAATTCTCCTTAATTTTAATATATTTTTTCTTCATCCTTAATCTTCATTGATGTAAAGATGATTGATAGTATTACAAATACTGTAACCTGAATAACGCCAAATGCAATATCGAATATCGCGTTTACAAATGGCATAACCGCTATGCTACCCCAGCCTAATAAATTTCTAATTAGAATTGAAATAGCATTACCACTAGTAATGTTACCAAATAAACGAACACCTAATGATATTGGAAGTGCAATCTCACTTATGATATTCATAGGTAGCATTACAAAGAATGGATCTAGGAATGATTTAAGATATTCCTTCATACCCATTGAAATCATACCTGTAATTTGAATTACAAAGAATGATGTAAATCCTAAGGTTAATGTAATAACCAGGTAGCTCGTTGGATTATCTAAGCAGAATACTGCTGAGATGTTTGAGAAAAATAATAGTAATGTAAGTGAAACAAACCAAGGCGCATAGCTTTTCCATCTTTTACCTATGTTTGCCTTCACAAAGCCATTAATTATATCTACTACCCAAACAAAAGGAATCATCCATAACGGTGTCTTCCCTTGAGGATCTACCTTTTCGATTTTTTTACTGATAATAATGAATATTAGTGATAACACTAGCACAATTATTATCGTTGAGGTAATTGGTCCATTAAGTGGCGAGAAAAAATCCTGCCAAAATTCACTCACTGGTCATCAACCTCCTTAGTTTTAAATATTAAGATGCATATAATAAATACTAATCTGTATGTCAAATATCCTAATGCTGCATATATGCAATTAATAAGCCCGTTATCAGTATTTTTAATATCAGCCTTATAAACTAGAGCTGCGTATACTACAACAAATATTGTAGTTCTTAAAATATACCCTAAAACAGATGCTTTTTTTGCATTAAAGATTTTACCCTCAGGGTCAAGCTCTATTTTGTTAGCAATCTTAGTTGAGCTTCTAATAAATAGTCCATGATTTAAAAGCCCTGTAGCAAGCATTACTAGATAATATGTCCAGCCCTGCTTACATAATGCTAAAACCAGTGTAACTATTGCTCCTAATGCAATACATATAGGTGTAACAAAGAGATTAGCTTTGAGGTTCTTCATCTTCCTTCTTACCATCCTCTCTTTGAAGTTTAATTAAAATGAATATCATTGATGAAAGCCCGGATACCATGCCAACTATTCCTAAAATAACTGGCCATAATGAATCCTTATTTATCAAATATCCAATAAACATTCCAAGCAAAGTTAGCACCACAATGGAAACAATTCCCTGTGTTGCCACTGAATAATACTTAGCAAATTTTCCAAACTTCATTATTTTGTTCCGAATAAACGGTCACCACAATCACCTAAGCCTGGAACGATATATCCAACCTCATTTAGCTTTTCATCAAGTGTAGCTAAATAAATGTTTACATCTGGATGAGCCTTTTGTAAAGCCTCTACACCCTCAGGTGCTCCTACTAAGCCCACATATCTAATATCCTTACAGCCTTGTTTCTTTAATAGCTCGATAGCGGCAATCGCACTACCACCAGTAGCTAGCATAGGGTCAACTACTAATACAATTGAGTCTTGAACTGAGTTAGGAAACTTAACGTAGTATTCTACAGGCTGTAATGTTTCTTCATTACGATATAGACCAACAAACCCTACCTTTGCAGTTGGAATCATGCTTCTAATTCCATCAACCATACCTAAGCCCGCTCTTAAAATAGGAACAATTGTAACATCACAAGCTATTTCATACTGAATACTCTTGCAAATTGGTGTTTCAATTTCAACCTCTTTAAGTGGAAAATCACGTGTAATCTCATAAGCCATAAGACCTGCTATTTCATTAACATTTTGATAAAAATCCTTAGTCTTAGTTTCTTTCTTTCTAATATTAGTCATTTTATGCTTAACTAATGAATGATTTAAGATTGTAACTGACATTTATTCTTCCTCCTCATATTTTGTTATTTTATCTATACGTCTTTGATGACGTTCATTAAATGAAAAATCTGTATTTAACCATATATCTACTATTTTTCTTGCTTCATCTAACGATGTATACTTAGCTGATAAAGCTAAACAATTAGAATCGTTATGCTCTCTAGTTAATTGTGCAGCATCAACGCTTCCAACTAGTGCACATCTTACACCCTTAACCTTATTAGCAATCATTGACATACCAATACCAGTAAAGCAAATTACAATTCCTCTTTCTACAACCTTTGATTGAATATCCTTAGCTACCTGATAGCCAAAATCTGTATAATCACAGCTGTTAGTATCATATGTTCCTCTATCAATAATTTCATGTCCACATTCCTTTAAATAAGAAATTAAATCATTCTTTAATACTAACGCAGAATGATCACATCCAATTGATATCTTCATAATATACCCCCTTGTTTTTCACTTTATATATTATATCATACTTTTTTATTCAAATGAATAATATTTTATAAATATATTATTCACCCAAAACACTAGTACTATTTCATATTTTCACATATTCGTTTATATTTGTTGTTTATTCTTATGAAAAAGGATATAATATCAAGTGACAAAATGAAAGGAGTGTTCCTATGAAGAAACTATCTCTATCCATAATTGGGATACTTATGCTCTTATCTTTGGCCTCATGTAAAACAGACATTGGTTATTCTGAATTAACATATATCACTAAGGATGGAGAAGAAAAAACATTATCAGTTGCACCATCAACTAATAAGGAGTTTATTACTGAAGTAGTTTATGCAATCAATTCTAACAAGCCAAAAAGCTATGATTACTACGCTATGGCAAACTCACATTGTAATGTTAAAGCTACCTTTTATGGCTTAGACGGATCACAAACTCCTATTGATTATTCATATACTCAGGCTGATAAATTGACATATAACGCTAATGAAGATGTTCTATTTGGATATTGCTACTATTCATATAATGTTACGAAGCAGGAAACAAAGGAGCTATTAGCTAACGCATCAAAGAGCTCTATATTTTATCAATATCCAGATATAACTTATCTTTCAAACAGCGAAGGTAAAATAAAGGTATCAAATAGCTTTGATATACTTAAAAACAATTTATTCTATGACTGTGTTGCCTATAAGTTGTTTAACAATTTAACACCTGAATTAATCGAATCTAATGATTTATATATTGCGGATACCACAAAATCAAAAATCAAATTTAATTACAAATATATAAATGAAGACAATGAGAATGTATATTGCATAATTACGGTAGACTCAAAAACATGCCTAGTTACTGAAATTTTAGTTTTAGATGATTATTTTTCAATACGTAAGATTATTGAAACTTACACATACGGTATTGGTAGAATTTCAGAACCAACATACCATTATTCAAATATTCAAATTTCATTTATATATGATAATGTGCCTAAAATTAACTTTACTGATGATCAAAAATCTGAATACAAATAAAAGGATGGAATCAATCGATTCCATCCTTATAATTTTCTATCAAATTGGTTAACATCAGTAGTTTCAATTTCCTTATCAGCTAATCCCTTGAAGCTAACATTATTTATGCTTACATTATCAACATATGAGAAAATTAAGCCCTTACCACTCATAGGATTTAAGAAATCCATCATTGCTGGAACACCAGATTTCTTTTCAGCTGCATAAGCAAATGATACATTTTCAATTTCAATAGATTTAATTGGCTGTTCAGGTAATCCATAGAATGTACCTGCAGCTATATGAACATTTTCACAATCAATATCCTTGAATTTAAAGTTTCCTAAATATGGTGTTCTATCATCAACAGGAAGCTTTTCCTTTGTATAAACATATTCAGTATGACCATCTGGGTCACAGAAATAGAACATGTTAACAACTAAAGGCGTCAATACATCTGTCATCTTGATATTTTCAAAAACAATACCATCTATGATAGCATCCTTACCTCTACCTCTTCTTGTTTTAATTCTTAAGCCTCTATCTGTTTGATTAAATAAGCAACGAGTAACGTTGATATTCTTTATGCCACCAGACATTTCACTACCTAAAACAATAGCACCATGACCAAAATTCATAGAGCAGTTTCTGATATTGAAATTTGAAGATGGCTTTTTATGCTTACGTCCCATATAAATCTTACCAGACTTTATAGCTATACAGTCGTCACCAACTGAAAAGTATACACCGATAATATCCACATTATCACATGATTCAGGATCACATCCATCAGTATTTGGAGAATCCTTAGGATTAATAAGCTTTAAATCAATAAACTTAAGATTCTTTGAAAAATATGGATGTAAATTCCAAGAAGGCGTGTTTGTGACTGTTAAGCCTTGAAGGGCAATGTTTATACAGTTCACTAGGAAAAGCCCTCTAGGACGCCATGCAATTCGTCTTTGGCGAACATTTACCCACCAATCAGAATTTTGTGCGTTGCCATCAATAATACCTTCACCAACAAGCTTTATATTTTCAACGTTTATACCTGTAAGTATACTTGCAAAGCAATCAAGAGGATTGCCCTCCCATGAGCCTAGATTATATTCATCCTTTTCATCAGATGTATAGGTAACACCTGGTAGAATAGGATAATGATTTCTATCTATGTCTCCTAAAAGCTTAGCACCCTTTTCAAATTCAATTGTAATATTGCTCTTTAAGAATAGCGGTCCAACGTAATAAACACCCTTTGGAATATATACCCTTCCATCCTTAGGACAGGCATTTATACATGCTTGAATAAAATTAGTGTCATTAGTTATTCCATCGCCCTTAGCACCAAAGCGTTTAACATTCAAGCATACATACTCATAATCAGTTGAAACAACTAAAGATGCCTCTTCATCACCTGAAGTAGCCTTAACTACATAATCTGTATTTGGCTTTAAATTATATACAGAATAAACATTAGTTGTTATATCCGAAGCATACAATGCATCGTTAATGTATATTGAATATGGCTTAGTCTCAAAAATATCATTATTATTAAGTTCTAAAGTAAAACTCGTAGAGCTTTTAAATATAATGTCAAATTTCATGCACTTTCTCCTGTAACTGCTTTTTGTATTGATATCTCTTAATTAATAACGAAATACCATTTTTTGCAAGAATGAATATGCCATCTACTATTGAAAAGCATAACGCATATGTAAATGGTTCAATACCTGTATTGTCAGTAGTACCAAGTAGGTCTAGAACCAAGCCATACTTGCTTAAGAAAAGTGTAATAATATATAAAATTATTGAAAGTACTAATGTATATAAAATTGTAATAAAGAAATATACTAATCCCTTACCATTAATCATATTATAACGGTAGGTGTTATTTCTTCTGTTATACATTAATCTAATAATTGGTCTACAAATATAGAATAGTACAATAGCAAGTGCGAATGCTAAAATTATGATAATTGAAACATCCTGTTGGAATCGAATAGATAAATCCGCTCCTTCTTCCCATTGTGAAAAATCTATACCTAATTCCAAGCCGCCTATCAAACTAAAATAAACGGCAGCCGCAGCTGCCCAATATTTTAATAATATAACGATAAGCCAAGATGGAATTTTTGATAATTTATCCAGTTCATATGGATTAATATTGTTCACATCTTTTTTATCTTTCATTATCTTGCATCTCGTTTTCTATAAGTTCTATCGTAATTAATAAAGCCTAAGATTACACCAATAATTGAACATACTACAGAAATGCCACAAGAGAACATTGTCATAATGAAGCTTGTACTTGTAAGTGAAATCTTAGTTTGACCACTACCAGCAGCAAGTATAATCTTACCTGTATCTTGTAAATGCCAGCAATAAATAATTTCATATACGTAGAATGCAACAATACCAGTAATTAATACTGTGATAATAGTAGCACTAACTACAGAACCTAAGTTCTTTTTATTCATTGCTTGGAAGCCAGTGAATAGGTTAAGAGTACCTAATAGAATAAGTGCGAAGAAGCAAATTGCAGTCATATCTGGCAATGCTATAGTTTCAACTACATCAACTATACCTGTAACAGGATCAGTTACTCTTTCAAAAATTGTAAATGAAATCTTATTTATGATATCTTGATGGAATCCGATAAAGAAACCTAAGAATACACCAGGAACACATAATAACATACCTGATAACTTCATATCATTATATTTAAATGACTGGAAGAAATCAACTATAGCATTTTTAATACCTCTTAAAAATGCTTTAAAAGGATTAACCTTTTCAACAACTGCATCATCAGTTGACTTTAATATTGAATCATCGACATTAACCTTAGATACAGATTCAACAATTTCATCATCATATAAATTATTCATACCGTCAACTCCTTATCTAATTCTCTTAGTTGTTTCAACATCAAAGAAATGAATCTTATCATTCTTGAAACAAGCCTTTAAAACAGGTGCATCAATATTATCTCTAGAGTCAACCTTAGCTACAACTGTTTCATCACCAAATGTACCATAAACAAGCTTATATGAACCAAGATACTCTGAATAGTCAACAACAAAGTCAAATTGTTGTCCAGCATTTTCATTTAATGAAACCTCATCAACATATACGTAATCTGGTCTTGAAGCCATGATTACATTCTTACCAGCATAGCTAGTTAAGATATCTCTTTGATGATTGTTTAATGCAATCTTTGTACCTGAAATATGCTCGAAATATGTACAATCATCGCTAATAGAACCATTATAAAAGTTCATTGGAGGAGTACCGATGAAGCCAGCAACGAATAAGTTTTCTGGATTATCGAACATTTCCTTAGGTGTTGCAATTTGTTGAACATAACCATCTTTCATTACAACAATTCTTGAAGCTAATGTTAAGGCTTCAATTTGGTCATGTGTTACATAAACGAATGTTGCATTTAATCTATCATGTAATTGCATTAATTCTTTACGCATTGAACCACGTAGCTTAGCATCTAGATTAGATAATGGTTCATCTAGTAAGAATACAACTGGATCACGTACGATAGCACGTCCACATGCTACACGTTGACGTTGACCACCTGATAATTGCTTTGGATATCTGTTAAGATAAGGAATTAATCCTAAAACATCCGCAGCTTGCATAACGCGTTTATGGATTTCCACTGGATCAACCTTACGAATTGTAAGAGAGAAAGCCATGTTATGGTAAACTGTCATATGTGCATATAGCGCATAATTTTGGAATACCATTGCTATATCACGGTCCTTAGGTGCAACATTATTACATCTTTTGCCATTGATGATTAAGTCACCTGAAGAAACCTCTTCTAAACCTGCGATCATTCTTAATGTAGTTGATTTACCACATCCAGAAGGACCAGCTAATACGATAAATTCACCTTTTTCGATTTCAATGTTGAAATCATATACAGCATGGAAGCCGTTAGGGTATACTTTATTGACATCCTTTAATACAACATCTGCAGACATAATTAATGTACCTCCTTTAAGCTATCCATATACTTTTGTAGTTTTCTAGTTTTAGCCATACCAACGATAGCTGCATAAATGAAACATACAGCAGCTAAAATTAAGAAAATTAAAGCTAAAACACCACGTAATTTAGCACTATCTGGAAGCCAGCTAATATTTAATGAGTGACCATTTTCAACACCTTTATAATCACTGCCAATAATCTTGCCATATCTTGATTCAATTCCAGTTAATAGAATTAACGGTGCCCAGAATATACGTAAACCACATACAATACCAAGAACGAATAAGCCAATAGAACCTGATTTACTATATGATTTTGTCTTTTCAGAATATAAGAAACCAAATAGTAATACAGCAATATTTACTAAAATCTTAATTAATGTAGTGAAATCGTACTTTAAAGAGTTTAAACCGATAAAACCAGCTAATATACTAAATAATAATGCTAATAAACCGAATGTATAAGATAAACTATTTTTTCTATAACGCATTAACTCAACAGAAATTTTTTCAAATTCTTCTGGAGTAATTTCGTCTTTTAAAACGTCATTATTTTCTACTTTATTCATCTAAAGATACCGCCTTTGCTATAATATCTTTTCTTTCAGCTTCACAATCATTATATCTTCTAATTGTGTAAACAAGCATGAAAGCTGCATAACCGATTACAACTGCTAAATAAATGTCAGTTACTATAATAGTTGTAGGGTTTATAGAATTAATTCCTAAAATGAAATTTGGATCTGAAATATCAGCACCATGTAGAGCAGAGCTACAAATATAATCTAATGTATTTAATAGAGTATGATGCTCATTCATTCCTGAAATTAATGATGTATTAGTAACAACACATAATAAACCAAATGCAATAATTGCAAGTGAGATAAATACACCGATAACTAAATTTGATTTATAATAGATTCTTCTAGAGTGATTTGAGAATAAGAAGCCGATAGCTACTAGTACTAATGATGAAATAGCAAAATAGAAAATTGTCCAATTTACTTTTTGCATTCCTTCATAGTATTCACGAATTATAGGACAGCTTTGTGTAAATGCTGCAGTAGCTGTACTTGTATCAGTAGCGATACCTGTAGGTAGCCCTAAAAGAACTTTAATTTGTTCAACAACTGAATCACCAGCAGGGTTAGCAAGGAAAGCTAGCCAGTGTGTGTTATTTTGTATGTTTCCATCTGGATCTGAACCAAAGCCAGAGTTTGTTTTATATAAGAATAGGTTTGAATATTGTGTCATATAAACCATGGCTAAAATTAATAAGCCAAATCCTAATCCTAGGAAGATCATATAAAACAATTTCGAATTTTTATTATAATTTTTCATATTGTACCTCCATACAATTAGAGATTTACCAGGTAGACCCTGGCAAGGGGCCTACCTGACAAATTTTTATTTTTTTTAATATTATCTATAATATTATTTTTAATCAGCTGGTTTAATTAATGCATTAACCCAAGATGGAGTTGCACCAATTGCATTTGACCATACTGATAAGTATTGAGTTGCATAAGTTTCTCTTTGTTCCTTAACGTCAGCTAAAGTAACACCATCAGTAACAGTAACTGTATCTAAGTTAGTGTTGATTGGAGAAACAACTACTGCTCTCCAACCTGTAGTACCCATAGAACCTGCATTCCAGAAGTCAGTAATCTTCTTATAGTTTTCCTTGTTAGAAGAAGATTCAGATACTTGCCAGTTTGTAGGAACACATGAATCCCACTTTTGTTCAGTTGAACATAATGCTAATGTCATAACGCCAGTCTTAATAGCCTTTTGAACGTTAGCTAAACCTGTTTGAGCATACTTGTTAGTAACTTGCATGTCTAATGCGTCAGAACGAACAGAACCAATACCATTTGTAGAACCGATATATTCTCTCATGAATGACCAGAAGTCAGTACCAGACTGTAAGTACATATCAATGATTGTAGCAGATAATGTAGGAACCCATTCACCGAAAATGATTGTGTTAGAATATTCACCTTGGTAAGCAGCAGGACCGAAGTCGTTGATGTTTGAACCTTCAGCAGAATATAAGTAATCCATTAACTTAACAGCACCATCAAGGTTAACATAAGTTGTAGGAATACACCAAGAGTTACCCTTTAATGCACGGTTAGAATCAGAGAATCTAGTTAATGTCTTGATTTCTCTATTTACAGCTTGACCATTTGCATCAATTAAATGATCTGCACCGTTAGCTTCATAAGAAGTGTTCCAATAAGTAACTGGAGCTAAAACAGGACGGATACCAGTCTTAGAGAAATTTAAACCATCATATAAGCCCTTACGAGAAGTTGGATCAGTACCGATACCGTTTGAATCCTTATCGTTACCTACTGTAGTTGATGCACAGTAATCATATAACATGAATGCAGCACCAGCGTCAGAAGTGTTGCTCTTCCAATACTTATCGATATATAAAGTACCCTTCTTGTTACCTTGTAATTGGAAATCCTTAATAATTAAGCCTTCATTGTATAATTGATTTAACAATGTTAAGGCTTCATAAGATGCAAGCATAGCACCATGAACGTTTAACTTACCAGCACCATCATAGAATAAGTTATTAGATTCAGAATCTAGACCGTTAACGCCCCAAATTTCAGAGAAGTCTAATACGTTTTCCATACGGTTAGCAGCTTCACCACGAGGGATGAATGTTTCAACTGTTGTACATGCAGCAACGCCAGATGCAGTTGCAGGGTTAGCACGAACAACACGCATTAATGCTACTAAATCATCTGGATTATAAACAGCCTTTGAAGATGTATAAACTTCAGATAACTTAGTGTATGTAGGATAAGCAGTAGCTAAGTAAGCCTTTAATTGAGCTACTAATTGCTTACCAGTTGTACCTTCTACAGCTAATAATGTATTTTGTTGCTTGATAATGTTTTCTGTTTGAGGAACAGCAACTTGAACAACAGCATCGTTAGCATCTAAAGCAGTAACATAAGTTACTTCATCCTTATAGTTCTTTTCAGAATCCATATATGGTTGATAATAAGCACCATTTAACTTGCCTTCAGCGATAGCAGCAGTATCATCACCAGCATTTTCAGCGTCTAATAAACGTTCAACCATTTGAGTATCCATGATGAACATTCTTTCGATTTGTTGATAGCCATCAAAATATGGAGTGTAATATAAATGTGGTTGTTTTTGATCGTCATAAACTACACACATATCTAAAACTTCTGGATTATCACTTAAATATCTAGCGAAATGAGGCATCTTACCAGCCTTTAATAAAGGTAATAAGTCAACAACCTTATCGTTGTTTGCCATCTTCTTAATATTTGATACTGAGTTATAGAATAAGTCAATACCAGAACCATTAGAAGCTAAGAAGCTATTAGCATCTACAGCTTCATAAGTTGCGTTATCACTAGTAGTTGAATAATCGGCAACGTCTACGATGTCAACTTGTACATTTTCAGCAAATGCTTGCCATGTTGGTAATAGAGCACCGTAAGTATAAGTTACACCGTCAACTCTATTAAAGTAGTTATCTTGCTTAATGTAAGAAACACCATTTTTACCGTTATAGTTTAAGTAAACATTAACAGTACCATTTTTTGCAGGTTGTTGAACTTGTTCACCACCATCACATGATGCTAAACCTAACATTGCAACAGCTGCTAAAGCAATTAAGCCTAATTTTTTCTTTTGCATGTTTTTTTTCTCCTTTTCTTTTTTTCTATCTTTTATTCTTTAACTCCACCAACATTAACACCCGCAGCAAAGTACTTACTTAGCTTTGGATAAATAATGATGATTGGAAGGATAGAACAGATGATTAATGCGTATTGAATTGAGTAAATAGACCACTCAAGATCAATACCTTCTTCTAATGATGTAGTAAATGCGTCCATTTTCTTTCTAATGTATACTTGTAGAGGTATATCTTGGTCATCTAATAGCATTTGAGCCCAGATATAACCATTCCAACGTGATACTGCATAGAACATAGCTACTGTAGTAATAGATGATTTAGACATTGGAATATATACTCTAGTTAAGATTTGGAATTCACTAGCACCATCGATTGTAGCTGCTTCTTCAATTTCAGTAGGAACTGATGAGAAGTAGTTACGTAATAATACGATATTAAATGCATTAAAGCCTAGAGCAATAATAAACATATATTTATTATCAACACCAAATGCTTGGAAATTCTTTAATGTTGGAATCATACCAGCAGAGAACCACATAGTGAATACTAGTAAGAAGTTAAATCCACGGTGGAATACTAATCTAGTCTTAGATAATGCATATGCACCTGTGATTGCTACTAGCATAGATACTAATGTACCATAAATAGTAATAAATAATGAGTTACAGTATGAAATCCAGAAGTCCTTTGCAGAAATTACATACTTAAATGCACCTAATTGGAATCCGTGTGGAATAATTGAAACCAATGATTGGTCTACTGCATCCTTTGTAGAAACCGCATTAGCTACAAGGAATACAAATGGATATAAGCATAGTAACGCAAACGCTGTTAATAATATGTAAGCTAATAGTTTAAAAACTATCTCAGATCTATCAAGTCTTTTCATAACCCTATTAACCTCCTATTAGAATAATGATGTAGAAGATACTCTTCTAGAAATTGCATTTGAACCTAAAACTAGGAACATTGCGATAATAGAATTGAATAAGTCCGCAACTACACCAATTTGTTCGATTGCTGGAGATGTAGTAAGTGTATCGGCCAGCTGTCTACCTGACATTCGATATACGAATGATGAAATAACATCACCTGTTTCATATACTGTTGTATCGGTTGCATATGAAGTTAATAAGATAATCTTTTCATAACCGATATTTAAAATTTGACCTATACGCATGATTAACATGATTGTTAATGTTGGAGCCATACCTGGGAATGTGATATATCTGATTTGTTGTAGCTTAGTTGCACCATCGATACGAGCTGCTTCATAGCTTGTTGGAGAAATAGCTAATACAGCTGCAAAGTAAACGATTGAACCATAACCAGATCCTTCCCAAATACCAGAAATTTGGTAAATAGGTCTAAAGAATTTTGGTGAGTTTAATAGTGAATCTCTATATACACTGTTGTTATCAAATATGCCCCATTCAAGTAATGTCTTGTATAATGCACCACCAAATGGAAGATGGTTTTGTTCATTTGGACCTAAACACCATGTACCAATAATCTTAGTTACAACTACCACTGATACGAAGTGAGGTAAATAACAACATACTTGTAAAATACTACGATATTTTTCAGCTTTAATTTCACTGAATAATAAAGCTAAGAAAATAGGAATTGGGAAACCAAATAGTAAACCATACATTGATGTTACGAATGTATTTCTGAATGCTCTCCAGAAATCGTTAGCATAAGATCCTACAACAAGGTATTCTGCCCAGCGTAATCCACACCATTCGTTTTCAGCACCTACACCAATCTTAGTATATTTGAATCCTAATAGAATACCACCGATAGGCATATATTTGAAGCAAATTAAGAATGCTAGCATTGGGATTAATAATACATATAATCTCCAATCCTTAATTACTGTTTGTAATAAACGTTTCCATTTCGTTCTTTCGACTTCGTTAACAACGTTCATATCTGCTTGAATTACTTTTTGCATGCGCGACACACACCTTTCTTTTAACTTCTTTTTGAATCTTGATTATCACTTATCAAGATATCAATTTCTTCATCGTCAAGATTCAAAAGCTCCATTTGTGCTTTTTGTCTTGCTTGTCGTTCCTCATTTTCCTCTATCAGCTTTTCCTTAACATTTACTAAGGACCCCTGAAGATTTACAATTATGGAGCCGACCACTAGAACTACTAGGCCGATTAGATCATAAAGACTTGCTTGTAGCACTCCTAAATATCTTCCACCTATAATCCAGTATGAGGCAAATCTTACACCCTCGTATAGAATAAACACAACCAAGCATAGTCCAAACAAGGCCATATTATTTCCTGTAATCCTCTTTCGTCCTATAAATCTATAGAATAATAGGATGATTGCACTCGATAACAAGCCAAGTGTAACACTCAAATAATATTGAATGTTAAATATTTGATTGTATCCTTCAACACCATTAATTGAAAGACCACCTATATAATTACCTAGAGCTAAAACTGGTGCGAGAATTAAGCCCCACCAATTCCATCTAGTAATTGCTAAAACCATTATCATTAATGATATAACCATAGTTGGAGAATGCCCGGCCAAAACAAAATAACCACCGTTTGTACATACACCCTCCAATAATGCTCCTACTAATCCGAGCATTAACATATCAATAAGCATATATTTCTTAAGGCTCATTTTATACCTCTATTTTTTACAGTTTACATTATCCTTATACTTAATAAAAAGAATACGTTTAAAATAATACTTCGTTTTTTAGTTTCGTGTCCCTTTTTTTAGGGCGCAACAAAACGCTTTCATAATCATAGATATTTTATCATTTACTTGCAAATTAGTCAATACCGGTACACTACTTTTTAGAAAATTAACAAACTTGCATATATTGCAAAAAAAACCTTTAAAATAGGTTATTTATGGTATAATCATATTGAGGTGATTGCTTATGATATATGATGTTGATAATACAGTTTCTCTTAACAAATTCATTAAAAATTGTGTAGATGGCGACATTATTAAACTTAAAGCCGGAATATACAAAGAAAAGGTGGAAATTTACAATAAAAATATCACTTTAATAGGTGAGGATAAGGAAAAAACTATTATTACAAATAACGATTATTATCATAAAATATTAGATGATTTTAATGAATGTAATACATTTAGAACTTATTCTGTTTATGTTGGTGGTGACAACGTTACATTTAAAAATCTTACAATTGAAAACAGCAACAACAAATCTCACATATTTGGACAAGCTGTTGCACTACATGTAAATGGCAACAACTTCACCTGTGAAAATTGTATTATTAGAAGTGCACAGGACACGTTGTTTACAGGTCCATTACCACAAGACCTTATCGAAAGGCATAAGGGTTTAATTATTAAGCCTGAGCAATTACTTGGTACACCATCAAAACAAAAATATTTAAAATGCACTATAATTGGTGATGTTGATTTCATTTTTGGATGTGCTACTGCATTATTTGAGGAATGTGATATTATATCTGTTGCGAGAAATAAAGTAAACAATAAAATAGATGGCTTTATTTGTGCTCCATCCCATCCAAAGGAGCTAGAATACGGCTACCTATTCTATAAATGTAATTTATTATGTGAAGCTGGAGTAGATAATGTATATTTGGGCAGACCATGGAGGGATTATGGTGCTGCAGCATTTATATTATGTAATATGGATAAGCATATCAATCCTGAGGGCTATGATCCATGGAATGCTAATCGAGCTAGTACTTGTCGCTTTATAGAATATACAGAAAATGCTGATTTAAATTCAAGAAAATCGTGGATAAATATCTTAACAAAAGAAAAAGCGTTAGAATATGTTGAACATTTCTATGATTTTTTGGTAAAATAGTATTAACAATAATATCTTTCGATTAAATTCGACATATGCATTATGGTATCCTATCATTCGACATGCGCCAAATGTCTAAGAAAGTCTAATGATGAAAAGCAAAGAAAATTAATTAAAATTTTTCTTGCATAGTGGGGATTAATACAATATTATAGACTTAGCAAAAAACCAAGGGGGAAGGGTGTAATATGGCAAAAATTATTATCGCAGACGACAATAAAGAATTAGTCTGCATGGTTACAGAATTCTTAAAGATGCAACCAAACATTGATGTTGTAAAACAATTTTCAGGAGGAAAGGAACTACTTTCATATCTTGAGCATGACACATGTGATATCTTACTATTAGATATATTCATGCCAGAGATGGATGGTGTAGCTATTTTATCTGAGCTACAAGATAACTCAAAATATAACCGTCCTAAAAAGATAGTTGTTATTACAGCGTTTAATACTGAATCACTAATGGTACGTACAGCAACGCTAGGTGCTGATTACTTCATCGTTAAGCCATTAGATTTAAATAATCTACAAAAGATTATTAATTACTTATTATCTGAAGATGATAATAAGGGCAATTCATTTAGTTTAAAAAAGCAAAATGAAAAATCTTTAGATACAGAAATCACTGAAATTTTACATGAAATAGGTGTTCCTGCTCACATTAAAGGCTATATGTATTTAAGAGAGGCAATCACTATGGTATATTTCAATGTTGAAATTCTTGGTGGAATCACAAAGGTTTTATATCCTAACATAGCTAGAAAATACCAAACAACATCTTCTAGAGTAGAGCGTGCAATTCGTCACTCAATTGAGGTTGCTTGGAATAGAGGTAATGTAGATGCAATATCTCAAATATTTGCATACACAATTAGCTATAACAAGAGTAAACCAACAAACTCTGAATTTATTGCTATGATAGCAGATAAGCTAAGATTAGCACACAAGGTAACACAATAAACAATTAAGAGGACTTTTTGAGTCCTCTTTTAATTTACTGTAACGCTTTTTGCTAAATTTCTAGGCTGATCAATATTTCTATTAAGCTTTAATGCTATATAATATGCTAATAGCTCTATTTTCATAATTATTGAATATAGGTCACCCTCTATCAGCATAGTTTTTGACCTTCTTGCCCTTGCCTCCTCTAAAGCATTATCAATACTGTTTTTAAAGTCATCATTCTGCAATATTCCAATACATAATGTATTCTCATCTAATAGCGCAATGCTTCCGTGCTTTAGCTCTCCAGAATAAAATGCAAAGGAATTGATATAAGATACTTCTCTTAGCTTTAAGGCAGCCTCTAATGCTATCTGATAATCTATACCCTTTCCTAAATAAAATACGCTAGATACGTTTGTAATGGTTTCTACTGCCTCTTCTACCTTTCTTATATCTTCGATAACGGTATTAAGTTTTTCGACTATTGAATCCTTTTCTAATAATATTGCTGGATTAATTATAATTTCACCAACATACACCATTGCCATAAATGCTTTAGTTGATGCAACTGCAATTTCCTCACCAGCAAATAAAGGTATTACCACATCCGCATTATAGGCTATGGTTGAATTCACATTATTACATAAGGCTACAATTTTATATTTACCACCTAGCATATTTTGAGCAGCACACAAATCTAATGTTTCACCTGATTGCGTTAAGAAAATAAACAGTATGCTAGGGTTAGTAATTACAAATGAGGCTATTTCAGATGCTACCACAGCGTAGCATCTTTTATTTAATATTTGCTCATACTTATGCTTTAGTATTGCTCCGGCATAAAAGGAGCTTCCTGCACCTACAAAGCATATTTCATCTGCTTTATTAAATAAATCATTTAATTTACTTAAATCTATCTTTTTATATTCCTCGCTTATCTTATTAATCATAGTAGGCTCATATAATATTTCATCAAGCATATAGTGACTAGTTGTTTTATGTAAGTTTCTATTAGAGCTTTTAATAAATTCATTTCTCGTATTATTGTTAAATATATTACATACGAATATATCCTCCTTGATATATCCATAATCAAAATCATTTAATATCAAAACATTAGAGGAATTTTCAAATACTATTTGATCTGATGCAATAGAAATTCCGTTTTTGTCCTTAGCTATTAGTAAGGAGGATTTATTCTTCATGAAGTAAAGCTTATCGCTTTTCTTGTCTATTATCAATATTGCATAGCTACCCTCTATTATTTTCATTAATTCCTTAATAGCCTCGAGTAGATCACTATATATCAAGCTAAACTTATCTAGAAGATGTACTATTACCTCTGTATCAGTTTGACTGATTGTTTTAATACTATATTCCTCTTTTAATTTTTGATAATTATCAATTACACCATTATGAACAATTATAAATCGATTGTTTTGCGTTGTGTGAGGATGAGCATTCACTAAGCTAACCTCACCATGAGTAGCCCATCTAGTATGACTAATACATAAGTCAGCAATATGTTTATCTACGATATTCTTAAGACCCGAAGTATTGCCACATGCCTTATATATAAAGGCTTTGCCCTTTTCTATCAACGCAATGCCGCATGAATCATAGCCTCGATATTCTAGCATTTCTAGCTTATCGACTATTTCGCAAGTAGATGTTTTTCCTACCCTACCGTATATTCCACACAAAGATTATCACCATATTATTCTATGCAAAAAAACAAAAGATAGACACAATGTCTATCTCTTAAAAACTAAATCATATAATGTTTGGTTTATACCTAATGACTTAACTAAATCATCTAAATCTTCCTTTATTTTCTCATTAGGCTCTTTTCCTTGATAGATAGCTCTAATAAGTAAATTTTTTGGAGAGTTGTCGATATCTATAAATTCCATAACCTGAGTTTTATAGCCACAATATTGTAGGATATTTGCTCTAATAGCATCAGTAACTATTGCAGAATATCTTTCCTTTAGTATACCAAACTTGTTAATCACTCTACATGAATCCTTATCCATTGTTTGATTAACCTCATGCTGACAGCATGGAACACTAAAAATATATTTACACTTTAGATTGATTGCATGATATAGTGCATAGTCGGTTGCAGTATCACACGCATGAAGTGTAACAATCATATCAAATGATGAATCATCCTTAAACTTTGAAATATCACCAACTAAAAATTCCAGCTTACTGTAGCCATATTTTTTTGCTATATCATTACAGTTTTTTACTACAGCCTCCTTTAGGTCTAGGCCAAGAATTGTACAATCCATTTTCTTAACCTCAGAAAGATAATAATAAAGGATAAATGTTAAATAGCTCTTACCACAGCCAAAATCAATAATCTTTATTTTGTCAAGCTCACCAATTGAATCATTAACAATTTCTAAGAATCTATTAATTTGCTTAAATTTATCATTATGAGCCTTAACAACTCTTCCATCTGATGTCATTACCCCTAAATCAATTAGTGGAGGTATAATCATTCCCTCCTCTAATAAATAATTTTTCTTCTTATTGTGAGCTTGAACAACAAAACTATTAGTATTCTTTCTTTTGTTTGATAACAGCTTACCCTTTGAGGTATATCTATAAGAATAAATATATTCATCAGTATTTAATTCACAAATATAAAATTCATTATCTAATAGCTCTGATAATTTATTATTAATTTCTTCATCTGTATAGTTGGTGTGAAAAACCTGCTTAGTGGTAAATAAGCTTAACTGAATAACCTCTTTATCACCAACAATAATTCTAGCAAGCTTAGCTTTTTCATATTTAGAGGCTTTATCTCTTTTACTAGAAAGATAACCACTATTTATTTTACTTGGAAATTCCATAATATACTCCTTAAGAAAAGGTCACCATTTGATGACCTTTATTTTTTTATTTTACCAATATAATATCTTCTGTTGCATAGAATGATTTAACAGACTTTGCTTGGCTTGTTGCAGCCTGAAGCGTTGGACAAGATTCACCTACTGCACATAGACGACCAGCTTGGTTGTATAGCTTGTAGCAATAAGTTTCATTCTTATCCTTAACACACTTAAATACACCTGTTTCAACGTTTGACTTAAATGTTGTAATTCCTGATTGGCAGCTTGCCTTTGAAGTATAGCCATTAGATTGACATAAAATTTGGCCATTATTTGCCTTTAATACCCAATAGAAAATACCCTCGTATTTTTCAACAAAATATTTGCCACCAGCCTTAGGCTTTGAATTAACCTCAATTACTGTTGCCTCTGCAAAATCAGTGTCCTCATAAATAACATCTACAATATCAGCATTAAATGCAAAATTCTTAAAGGAATTAGCTGCAGATATAGCACTCTTTTCAGATGAATATTTAGCGCTCATAGCTAAAACTCTATGATTCTTTGACACAAGCTTAAATTGATAATTACCCTTTTTATCAACGAAAATATTTACATCGCCAGTTTCTAGATTTTTCTTAACAGCATCAATAGATTTAATAGCACTATCACGTGATGCAAAGCTTTCTGAAACTATCATTGTTTCGCCATTAGATGCCTTTAGCTGATATGCATATCCATCACCCTGTGGGAATATTTCGAACTTACCCTTATAAACACGTTTAGGCTTTGCAG
The DNA here is from genome assembly GCA_045594405.1 of Anaeroplasma sp. Lineage (GTDB taxonomy): Bacteria > Bacillota_I > Bacilli_A > Acholeplasmatales > Anaeroplasmataceae > Anaeroplasma. The sequence goes on along the minus strand of JAZNYN010000119.1, from coordinate 2,338 downwards.
GAGCCTTTTCCTTCTTTTGTTCCTTAGTCTCTGTAACAGGAGCCTCCACTAATGGATCAGGATCAGCCTCCTCTAAAGCCTCTTCTTCCTGAGGAGCTTCTGAAATTGGCTCTTCAGAACTTATAATATCATCAATACCTTCTGCTTCTTCTTGCTTATTATCTGGTTTATCCTCTACTTGCTCTTCTGTTACTGCCTCAGATTTAGCTTCTAATCTTTTCTTCTTATTCTTCTTGATTAAGAAATGACATACAACATACAAAATAAGAACAGCTAATACCATAGCTAAAGAAATAATAAACACCTTATCCTCTGCTTCAATTGATAAAAATAACATAACAATACACCTCACTACATCTTTATAATTTTATTATAAACTAATAAATTTTTAAAATCTATAATAATGGTTAAAAAATATAAAACTAATATTATTTTCTTTCATAAATATGTTATTCTTAACCGTTTTAATCTTAATTGATTATTTACTATACTATACAAAAAGGCTTTGATATAAAAATACCAAACCCGATAAATAAATCACATTACTTTTTCCATAGATAGACTCTTGTTTCATATGGCTTAAGCCTTCTACTATTTGATGACTCATAATTAGATAATATTAGCTCACCCTTATTTATGGCAAAGCCTCTTGGAAACCTAAATTTAGCTGTTTTCTTATAGAAGGAACAAACCACTAAAATTTTTTCCTTTTCGTCCTCTCTTGAATATGTGTATACCTTACCTGATGACTTACCATATTCCTTATAATTACCATTTCTAACAGAGCTTAATTCCTTACGTAATTTGATTGCCTTACGATAGAAATTTAATACTGATTCCTTATCATTTTCTTGCTTCTTAACATTAATTTCCTTATAGTTTTCATTTACATAAAACCACGGCATATGCTCTGAAAAGCCTGCGTTTTCTGTATCATCCCATTGAACCGGAGTTCTTGCAGAATCTCTTGAACCATTCCATAAACGCTCTAGTCGTTTTTTAGCTTTTCTTGCCACTTGAACATTTTCATATTGCCAACGTGTTTGTACATCCTCATACATATTTGGATCGCTAGGATACCAATTACTCATACCAATTTCCTGGCCTTGATAAATAAACGGTGTACCCTTTAAGAATAGATATGAAACGGCAAGCATCTTAGCACTTTCCTCTCTAAATTCCTCAGATCCATACCTTGAAACCATTCTTGGATGATCATGGTTTTCAATATATAGCATATTCCAGCCCTTTTTATCTAAACCATTTTGCCATGCAGAATATGCTCTTTTTAATTTTCTTAAGGAAAACTTAACATGAATAAAATCAGTGAATAAGCAGTCAGCCTCTTGAGTTTTAAACTGAATCATCATGTCCAATACTGGATTATTATTTTCATCAATATACCTTAAGGCTGTTTTAGGATTTACCATAGGGGCCTCAGCTAATGTCATACAATCATATTTAGAGAATACATCCTTGTTAAATTCATCTAAATAATCATGTAGGTGCGGTCCATGATTATAATAGAATATTCCCTTAGCCTTTGGCATAAGATAATCATTTGGTAATCCTTCCTTTTTTGAAATGAATGTAATAACATCCTCTCTAAAGCCATCAACACCCATATCTAGCCAGAATCTTAAAATCTTTTTTACCTCTTCTCTTACAAGTGGATTATCCATATTTAAATCAGCCTGCTCGATGGCAAAAAGGTGCATATAGTATTCCTTTCTAACCTCATCGTATTTCCAAGCCTTACCTTCAAATAATGAATCCCAGTTATTAGGAAGCCTATTTTTCTTTCCTGACCTCCAAATATAATAATCAGTATATGGCTCTATTCTTTCCCTACTCTTTTTAAACCATTCATGCTCAGTAGAGGTATGATTTACTACTAAATCCATAATAACCTTCATTCCTCTTTCGTGAGCTCCATCTAAAACCTTCTTAAAGGCCTCCATACCACCAAACTCTTCTGCGATATCATAGTAGTTAGATATATCATATCCACAATCTACTCCTGGTGATGGATAAAGTGGAGAAAACCAGATTCCATCACAGCCTAATGACTTAATATAGTCAAGCTTTTCAAAAACACCATATAAATCTCCCATACCATCATTATTTCCATCCTTAAATGAGCGTGGCCATATTTGGTAAAATACCATATCCTTATACCATCTTTTTTTCATACTAACCTCTTTTATTAATAATCGTTTCATCCTATTCTTATTATAACACAATAAAAACAAAAAAGGCTTGATATTTCTATCAAACCTAATCGCCTTAATTTTATTCAGCTATAAAATATAGATTTACATTAATAACTGATTGTTTT
>JAZNYN010000118.1:0-6782 GCA_045594405.1 Anaeroplasma sp. | reverse complement strand
CAATATTATGAATAAATAACCATAATTATCTATATTATTAGTTTTATTAATAGTTGATTCATTATCCTTATTAGTTAATGTACATAGTATAAAAAACAATACTGATATAAATACACAAATCCATATTAATATTCTAAAATTCCATTTGTTAATGATGAGTCCACCTATGGTTGGACCAAATATAACCGCAAAGCTAGATATAAGCATATATAAGGAAAAACCCTTCGCAACGGATTCTTTTGGAAATTTTGTTATTATATATGCAATAACTGTAGGAGCTATTGCTGCAGTACCAACACCAACTATAAATCTAGCAATAATCATCGTTACTAATGAAAAGGCTATAGCTGTTAATACATTTCCTAATATAAAGATACCCAATCCAATTAGAAGCGTCCTTCTTCTACCGATGACATCACTTAGCTTACCTAAAATTGGAGTGAATACAGCTGAAGATATTGAAAGTGATAATGCTGTCCAGGTTGTGTTGTTATAGGGCAGATTCATTTCCTTGACAAAGGCTGGACCCAATACGGTTGTTAGACCACCTACAAAGCCTATTAAAAATGCTGCTAGGGCATATGATATAAAGCCTTTTAAATAAAATGACGTATGCTTCATAGCTTGCATAAAAAACCTTCCTTTATTTTTAAATGTTTTTAATACAGATAAAATGGATTATTACTATTATTCATTGTAGGATACATTTAAAAATTAATTTTTTTGCTACTTATTCCTTCAAGAATTTCTAATACCTGAGAAATATTCTTCTTTCCAAAATGAACATGCTGATTATTAATTACCATACAAGGGACGCTCATCACATTATATTTTTCCTTATATTCATTAAAAATATTTATGTCATAAACCTCTGTTGTTATGTTATTTGAGATTGAGGCAATATGCTGTGCTGCAACAACTAAATCAGGACACATACTACATGATAATGTAACTAGGATTTTAATGTTGATATTATTTTTTATCTTATTTATTCTACCAACAATCTCCTCATCAAGTGCTTGACCTGGACCAGATGCGTTATATAATCCTAAAATAAAAGAAGTAAATTCATGTCCTCCAGGTACACCGTGAAATGCCAATCCTGAATACTTATTATCTTCATAATATACTTTGACGCATGGGGATTCTACCTCTTCCTTATCAAAAGCAATTTCCTTAATAATCTTATTTGACATAGCTATCAATGCATCAATATATCTTTCTAATTCCATAGATTTAGAACTATCGTTTAGATATAACCTTAAAACTAATACCCTTTCCATTTTAGCTAAAATTGTATTTAGCTGACCCTTCATTTCAGCAGTAAATAATTCATCATTACTAGATACTAATTCATCATTATTTGACGATTCCCTTAATACTGATTTATTAATGGAAGGCTCAATAGTCTTTATTCCTGTTTTCCTTTGAAGCTCTGCCACATATTTTTCAAGCTCTGTTGCTGCTAATGCTCCATCACTTGTTGCAGTAACCACCTGACGTAGTGGCTTAATACAAATATCACCAGCTGCATACAAGCCTGGGACGCTAGTTTTAAGTGATTTGTCTGTAATTATGTAGCCTTGGTCATTTAATTCTGCTAAGCCCTTAACTAAATCTGTCATTGGAGAATAGCCTACAAAGACGAAAACACCAAAATAATCATTATTGTCTTTTATATATTCAGTAATCCTTCCAGTCTTTGTATTTTTGTATCTAATGTAATTTAATACATTGTTACCTCTTACCTCTTCAACAATTGTATTTGTTGAAACTATAATCTTTGGATGATTTTTAACCTCGTCTGCAATCGATTTTGCGCAGGTAAAATCGTCACCTCTAATTAATATAGTTATTTTAGACGCAAATTTAGTAAGAAAAATACTTTCCTCAGCTGCAGCATAGCCTCCGCCTATAACAAAGACCTCTTTGTCTGTAAAAAATTCTCCATCACACGTAGCACAGTAGGCAACTCCACGCCCTTTAAATTCTTCTTCACCCTTAAAGCCTACCTTTTTTGGATGTGCTCCAGTAGCTAAAAGTATTCCTAAAGCCTTATATTTACCTTTTGCAGTATGAACTATCTTTATATCATTTTCTAGGCTTAAGCTAGTAGCCTCCTCAAGTGAAAACTCAGCACCAAAATATTCTGCTTGTCGATACATCATATCTGTAAGCTCTTTACCACTACATACACCTACACCAGGATAATTTACAACCTCATGTGTGATAGTTATTTGTCCACCAAAGCTTTCCTTTTCTAATACTAACACTCTATATCTTGCGCGTGTTAAGTAGATGGCAGCAGTTAATCCTGCTGGCCCTCCACCAATAATAATTACATCATAAATGTTTTCCATTATAATTGTCCTACTAAATCTAAGCTAGGCTTTAATGTTTCAGCACCTGGTTTCCAATTTGCAGGACATACCTGATCTCCATGCGCATGGACAAATTGACAAGCCAAAACCTTACGTAATAATTCCTCTGCATTACGTCCAACATTACCTGCAGTTACCTCATAGCCTACGATTTTACCCTCTGGATTAATAATAAATGTAGCTCTTTCTGCAAGACCATCCTCTTCAATCAATACCTCAAAATCCTTTGAGATAGAATGAGTTGGATCAGCTAGCATAGGATAATTAATTTTCTTAATTCTTTCTGATGCATCATGCCATGCTTTATGCACAAAATGAGTATCAGTTGATACTGAATATATTTCACAACCAGCCTCTCTAAACTTATCATATTTTTCTGCTAAGTCCTCTAATTCAGTAGGACATACAAATGTGAAATCTGCAGGATAAAAAAAGAATACACTCCACTTACCTAAAATATCATCTTTAGATACTATTTTAAAATTATTTTCATGAAATGCATATGTTTTAAAATTTGAGATTTCTTTGCTAATCATCGACATATTAATCGCTCCTTTTTTTTATTTTTGAGTATTACTCTTTATTAATTTGCACCTCTATAGGTAACAATATACCACTAAATATTAAAAATAAAAAAAGCTTACAATTTCGTAAGCTTCTATAAATCCTAAGATTAAAAATTATTAATTAATTCTTTTGCTAATAAATCTATTTGATTAATGCTGTTTTCATTTAGGCTAGAAAATATTTTAACATTATTTTCTGCAAAACTAATATTTTTAGAATTGCTAAGCATTTCCTTCATAATCTTTGTGGCAATGGGTGACCATGTGCCATTTTCAATAAAGGCAATAGTTCTATTGCAATAATTCCTTTCAGTTAAATGATTAATAAATTCCTTCATATATGGAAATATATCTCCATTATATGTTGTAGTTGCTAAAACTAGCTTTCCATACCTAAAAGCATCCTCTATAGCTTCATGCATATCACATCTAGCTAAATCTTTAATTACTACCTTGCTTAAACCATATTCCTCTAGCTTATCCTTTAGCATATATACTCCCTTTTTAGTATTTCCATAAATTGAGGTGTAAGCAATTACTATACCATCACTTTCTACCTCATACCTAGACCATATGTCATATAGATTTATATAATAGCTTAAGTTATCTTTTAATATTGGACCATGTAATGGACAAATAATACTTATATCTAAATTAGCTACCTTTTTTAATAAGCCTTGAACGTAGTTACCATATTTTCCGACAATACCAAAATAATACCTTCTAGCCTCACATACCCATTCATCCTTTATATCTAGCGCACCAAACTTACCAAAGCCATCAGCAGAAAATAACACCTTATCCTGCGAATCATATGTTACCATTACCTCAGGCCAGTGAACCATTGGAGCAAAAATAAAGGTTAGCTTATGCTTACCTAATGATATTTCTTCATTATCCTTTACTATTATTTTATCTTCTACTATTAAACCATAAAATTGCTCAAGCATTTTAAATGTTTTAGTATTACCAACTAGCTTGATATTTGGATATTTTTTTACTAATGCCAAAATGCTAGCAGAATGATCTGGCTCCATATGTTGAACAATGAGATAATCTGGATTTTTATCCATTAATATCTTAGCTAAATTAGCTAACCATTCATCTGTAAAGCTTTGATCTACAGTATCAATAATAGCTATCTTTTCATCTTTAATAATATATGAATTATATGCCATACCATTTGGTACTATATATTGACCCTCAAATAAATCTATTTGATGGTCATTAACACCAGCATAATAAATATCATTAGTCACCTTATTCATTCTTATTCACCCATAAACCATGAAGATTACAATATGCATAAACTGCTTCTAGCTTTTCATTATGACATATCGTAAAGCAAGCTTTAGGCTCATCATTAGGCTTTAATTTCTTCAATTGACATCCCTTATTTGTTTGAATAGATATCCATTCAATATAATGCGCCTCAACCATAGGATGCTCTAAACTTCCAACCTTAACAATAACCTTATTATCAATCATTTCAATTGTTGGAATATGTTTTTCAAATGAAGCATCCACCTCACCTGGGATTAATTCTTTCATTTTTTCTCCACAACACATTGGCAACACCTTACTATCCTTAATCATAAGAATAATGTTTCCACACTTTTTACAGTTTAAATATTTTTGCGTCATAATATTCCTCCTCTTATAATATTTCTATATTAATAGTATTACACTTGATAATATAAATAATATTCAAATTTTGGATAATAAAAAAAGCCATTTTTTATTTCATTTTAGATAACTTGTTTTTATTACCTACAACAATTAATTTCATTTCTTGATTTAATGGTAATGTTGGATCGACATTGATTTCAACATTATTGTTTTCTTTAATTGCAACAACATTTAAAGAATATTTTTTTCTTAGATTTAGCTCTAATAGGTTCTTTCCAATCCAATCCTTCTTCACTTCTAATTCAATCATAGATATTTCTGTGTTTAATTCTATCATATCAACAAAACCAGAGCTTAATAAATTCTTAGCTAATCTTACACCAGATTCCCTTTCAGGGAACACAACCTTATCAGCACCAACCTTATTTAAAATCTTATAATGCATTTCGCTAGAGCATTTAGCAATAACATATGGAACTCCTAATTCCTTACAAAGCATTACAGTCATTACACTGGCTTCTATATTTCCTGCCATAGCAACAATTACCGTATCAACTGAAGAAATACCTAATTTTTTTAAAACCTCTATATCAGTTGTATCAGCGCATTTACAAAAAGGTAATTCATTAACTAATGCGTTAGCAATATTTTCACTTGAATCTACAGCTATAACATCAACTCCCGAATCCACCAATTCTTTAGCTACTGAATACCCATATCTACCTAAACCAAATACTGCATATGTTTTATTTAAAATCATAATTCTTTCCTCCTAACCAATACTTACATCTTCTGTTGGATTATTTATCATATTCATTTCTTGCTTTTTAGATTTGAAAGCAATTGCAAGTGATATAGGCCCAACTCTACCTAAATACATTGTAACAATTATTATCAATTTTCCCCATAAATTTAATGAGGATGTTAAATTTCTAGATAATCCTACTGTAGCAGTAGCACTTACTGTCTCATAAATAACATCTGTTATAGAACTATCTATTGTTAAAGACAACAATAAGGTTGAAATAAACATTATTGTAAAGGACATACATGTAACAGCTACAGCTTTTCGTGTTATTTCAGTAGATAAATTCCTATTAAATAATACTACCTCTTTTTTGTTTCTAATTGAAGCTAAAGCAATAGCAAATAATGAAACAAAGGTAATTGTTTTAATTCCACCTGCTGTACCTACAGGAGAACCACCTATAAACATCAACAATAAGCATATTAACACTGAGCCATTAGTTAAATTTTCTTGAGGAATACTAGCAAAGCCAGCTGTTCTAGTAGTAATAGATTGAAAAAATGAAATTTGAAGCTTATCAAAGAAATTATAGTCTTTAATTGTTAATGGATTATTAAATTCAAATAATAGTATAGCTAATCCACCCACAATTATTAATATCATTGTAGCAGATAAAACTATCTTGCTATGTAATGTTAATGATTTAAAGCATTTAAATTTTTTAATTTTAAATTCCTTTACAACTCTAATGATGTCCCACCAAACAATAAAACCCAAACCACCTAAAACTATTAGTAATGAGGTAGTTATATTTATTATAGGGTTAGTAGCATAATCGCATAAACTAACTTCGCCGATTATATCCATACCAGCATTACAAAAAGCTGATATTGAATTAAATACTGAAATCCATATTCCCTTAGCACCAAAATCAGGAATAAACACTATCATATATAATAAAGCACCTATACCTTCTAATATAAAAGTCCAAATAAATACTTGCTTTACAAATTGCTTAAGATCTGACATTGTATTTAAATTAAAAGCATCTTGAATTAATTGGTTATCTTTTAAATTAAACTTTTTATTGATGATTATCATAAAAAGTGCCATAAAGGATACAACACCTAATCCACCTATTTGGATAAGAATCAAAATGACAATTTGACCAAATATACTCCAGGTAGAATATGTTGGAACTGTTACCAAGCCTGTTACGCATGTTGACGTTGTTGCTGTAAATAATGCATCAATATAAGCTACTGCTTCACCACTTTTAGAACTAATTGGTAAAGCTAACAATAAGCTTCCTATTAATATTACTATAACAAAACTCAATAATATAATATGTGTAGTAGAAAGTGATACATTTTTTCTCATTTTTTTCACCTCAAAACAAAAAGTCCATCAATATATATTTTGACAGACTCCACCGTGTTTATATTATTATTATTTATT
>JAZNYN010000117.1:0-2477 GCA_045594405.1 Anaeroplasma sp. | reverse complement strand
ACAATTACTGTAGAAGAAACAATAAGAATAGCCAAGATATTAAAAGAAAATGGCGTGGATTTAAAGAAAATACCAATAAGTAGAAAAATTAAAGGTAAGCAGAAAAATATATTATTAGGGGAAATAAAGCAAGAAGGCATTGATATAGAAAAAATAATAAAAGAGTAAAGCATTATGCCTTACTCTTCATTATTTATATCAAATATTGATAATTGCTTTGAGAAAAATTTGCTGACAGGTGCAAAGGTTTTTCTATGAATAGGACATGGTCCATACTTCTCTAATGCATCTAAATGCTGCTTAGTACCATAGCCCTTATGGCGCTTAAAGCCATAGTTAGGATACTTAACATCCATATTAGCCATATAGTCATCACGCTCAACCTTAGCAATGATAGATGCAGCCGCAACACTTGCAGATAATGCATCACCATGAATTATAGAATCATGAGGTAATCGTAGCTCAGATAGCTGCATTGCATCAATAAGAGCATAATCAGGCTTTACCCTTAAGCCCTTAATTGCTTGAAGCATTCCTTTTTTAGTAGCTTGGTAAATGTTAAGTTCATCTACATCCTCAACTGAAATATAGACAACGTTATAAGCAATGCATTCTCTAATTATTTCTTTGTAAAGCTCTCTTCTTCTTTTATCAGAAAGCTGCTTAGAATCATTAATTCCCTCTATACGTGAAAAGGGCTTAAGTATACATGCACATACTACAACTGGACCAGCTAAAGGACCACGACCAACCTCATCTACTCCACAGATAAGCTCATAGCCTTCGTCATATAGCTTTTCTTCATATTTATAAATGTTTATCTGGTCTTTCATAACTCATCGCTCCAATCTTCATTCCACGTAGCTCATTCATAATGATTGTGTATGCCTTTGTCATATCAGGCACGCCACCCTTTAATAGGAAGCCTCTTTTGATTGCTATTTTTTCTATAGTAGCAAAAGGATCAGAATCTACATCATCGATATTGTATCTTGCTAATAGCTTATCCTTGTAGTTTAAAGATAGATACTCAATTGATTTGGCACAAATTCCAGCCATATCTAGGATTTCATCCTTTATAGAACCACACATAGCAAGCTTAAGACCTACCTCTTGATCCTCAAATTTTGGCCATAGAATACCTGGTGTATCAAGCAGCCATAAATCCTGATTTACCTTTATCCATGTTTGACTCTTAGTCACACCTGGCTTATCACCAACATTTGCTGCCTTACGCTTTGATAAGGTATTAATCAATGTAGATTTACCTACATTAGGAATACCCAAAATCATTGCTTTAATTTGTTCACTAACTATACCCTTTTTTCTTCTAGATTCAAAAAGAGCCTTTAATGCAATCTTTGCATATTTCACAACAGATGAAACATGATAGCCCGTAATTGAATCTATGTCTAAAGCTAAAATGTTATTAGCCTTATAATATTCAATCCATTCATTAGTAATAGATTGATCTGCCATAGAAGCCTTACATAATAAAATAAGCCTTGGTTTATTTCCTACAATATCCTCTATCATTGGATTTGAAGATGAGTAAGGTATTCTAGCATCTCTTAGCTCTATAACTAAATCTACCATCTTTAGTTTTTCAATTATTTCACGTTTCGCTTTGGCCATATGACCAGGAAACCATTGGATGGTTTGCATATTTACACCTACCTTACAGCACCAAAATTATCAAAAGGTAAAATTCTAAAGAACGCTTTACCTAAAACATCCTCTTCATAAATTAAACCTATAATTCTCGAATCTCGAGATACATCTCTATTATCACCTAATACTAATAGCTGGTTATCAGTCATAAAAAATTCATAAAATACACCATCCCCATAATCCCTATCTAAGGTATGGATAATTGTAAGATATTCATTTAAGCTTAAATGCTCAACAAAATTATCATTAACAAATAATTCAGTAGTATCTGGATTATATCTAACAACATCACCATCAGCTGCTATAACACGCTTTATATAAAATGATGATTCAATGTCATACTTAGTAGAATTAAAGATAACCACATCATCAATATCATAATCAAAATTTACACAACAAACTAATAGCTTATCATTATCATAGTAATTTGGTTCCATTGATGAACCAGATACATTACATGTTGAGACAATGTTGTTTACAATATAAAGTAATATACCTAATGTAACAACAATATATTGGGGTAAATCAAGCTTATTATTAATTTTATAAGCAATCTCTGTCCAGTCCTTGTTTCTAACTATATTAATTAAGTTATAAATCGCAGTACCTAATGGTAATATTAAGCCTACAATTATTGTAAGATAATAAAAGAACGTATAAGCTTTCCCGTTGTTTGATCTTAAACTGAAAAATCCACTTATTTTATCATGATTAATAACAGAGAATAATAAAGCTAAAAAAAGGATAAAGCCTAAAATGAGATTTTTAACTATAGTAACTCTAAATAAATATTTATAGCTCTCTTT
>JAZNYN010000116.1:0-6157 GCA_045594405.1 Anaeroplasma sp. | reverse complement strand
GTAAATTGAATATATAAATAATCTTAAGTTTTTGTAAATACTACTAAAAACCGCTCTTAATCAGTGGGTCTGGAGTTCGAGTCTCCACGGGCCCACCAGTTTATTAACAATGACTTTGATGAAAATCAAAGTTTTTTTTATTTATATACTTTATATAGTCAACTAGAAATTATAAAATAATAACTTAATTAAATTACAAAATAATGTTAAAAAATTAACATTATAAAAAAAACACCACATCTCATGCGGTGGCGTCAAACAAAAATATTTTTTTGTTTTTCATTTTTTTATTGTATGCTATTTTGATTACATTGTCAATTATTTAATGTTTAAAGGACAAAATGTGAATAAATTAAATTTTAGTAATGATTTTTTAAAATTAGTCAAAACAACATAAGTTATTATATTATAAATACAGTAATCTATTCCATAATTACTGGTAAGATATTTAAATTTAAAATATCTAATATTAATATTTCTTTATTATAAATTTCTTAATATAAAGCTAAGAACATTTTTAGCACAATATCTTAATTCTGAAAGCTTTAATGAGTTAGCCTCTACAGACTTAAAGATTGTACCATCAATGACTCCAGGATTTCCACTATGAATCTTTGAACCAGGCATATAAACATCAACTGTTGCTCTAATTCTATAGGCTTGAGTTTCAAGCTCTTCAAACAGCTTGCTTGAATCATCTCTCATCCACCAGTCAGTAATTACTAATCCATCATATTCCATTTCTTCTCTTAAAATGATTCTAACTAAATCGTGACTGTAATATGAGAATTCACCATTAATTTTATTGTATGATGTCATAATTACCTTTGGCTTTGATTCCTTTATACATATATCAAAACCCTTTAGATATATTTCTCTTAATGCTCTTTGGCTTAATCTTGAATCGTTTATATGACGATTAAATTCTTGGTTGTTACAAGCAAAATGCTTAGGACATGAAGCTACCTGAGCATCTTGAACACCACTTACATAGGCTGAAGCTATCATGCCAGTTAAGTATGGGTCCTCTGAATAATATTCAAAATTTCTTCCGCATAATGGGCTTCTATGAATGTTTAGACCTGGTGCTAGTATTACATGTGATTTTCTAGCCTTAACCTCAGAACCAATTTCATATGCTAGCTTCTTTATTAATTCATCATTGAAGGTAGATGCAATCATAACCCCGTTAGGAACCTGTGTTGAATTTACTGCAAGCCTTACTCCACTAGGACCATCATTTGTTGAGGCTGCAGGTATACCACGCTTAAACAGCTTATCATTACATGCCCCAAAGGTTGCAGCATTACCTGCTGGTCCAAATGGTGAATTCATTGAATATAGTGACCCTCTAGTAATTGCTTCAAGCTCCTCGATATCTAATGAATTAACAAATTCATCTAATGTCACCTCGCCTGCTTTTAGCTGATCGTATGTATAGTAGTTACCTATAGGCTCATTATTATTTGGTATATAATTAAGTATTCTTTCCATAATATTTACCTTACCCAATGGTACATCCTCATATGATGGCTTATTATTATTTACTAAACGCTTAAATACCTCTGTTGGTGCACAAGCCTCCTTTGTTTTCTTAACTACTACAGTGTTATCTAACTCAAATTCATAAATATTAGATACAGAAAGTGAATCAAAGCCACAGCTTAAGGTGTATACGCCATTTTCTAATACATAGCAATTAATATTACCTGTTTTATTTGTATCATCATATGAAGCAAATTTTGAAATATCAATACAAACATTAATCAATTGCTCCTCGTTAGGTGCTAGTTCCTTTGTTTTCTTGTAATAGATTAGCTCAAGGCTAGGATTACCTAATCTACCTTGAGGCTTTGATAAGTAAAGCTGAATGGTTTCCTTTGCAGAATACTTACCAGTATTTTTAATTATAATTTTACCAGTAATAATGTTTCTATCGTTACTAAACATAATAGGATTATATGAAAAATTAGAATAAGATAATCCATAGCCAAAAGGATATATTATTTTATCTACACTAAAGGTATTAAAAAATCTATAGCCAACATATATATCCTCTTCATAACAATTATATTCGGGATATCCAAAATTCTTAAAAGATGGATAGTCCTCAATTTTAGCAATAGTACCTGTTAGCTTTCCGGATGGTGAAGCCTCACCTAACAACACCTTAGCCACACCAGTACCCATTTCCTGTCCACCCTGCCAAATATACATAAGTGCGTTTGGAGTGTATTCTAATATTTCACTAGTATCCATAATAGATCCACTGTTAATCAAAATACACATTTTTGCAAAATGCTTTCTAATTAAGCCAAGCATTTCCTTTTCCTCATCTGTTAAATACCAGCTTCCCTTTTCAAGTCTTATATCTCGATCTTCTCCTGCTGATCTACCTATTACAACAACGGCAACATCACTTATTTGTGCTGCGTTTTTTACATCAACCTCATTAAACTTCATTTCAGGAAAGCATAGTGGCCAATTTCCCCATGTGCCTTCATCTGGAACGTTAATGCTTGTCCACTCTATATATTTTTCTAAAAGCTCTAGGTTTAGGTTAGCTTTAGCATTTAGAAATCCTTCATATAATGAAATTTTATATGGTGATTTTACATCTCCTCCACTACCATAACCAGCGTAGAAGGTGTCAATTTGACATCTACCAAATAAAGATATTTTCTTACCTTCAAGTGGTAATACACCATCATTTTCAAGTAATACACAACCTTCTGATATTACTCTTTCGCAATACTCCTTCATTATATCAGTTGTATGAAAATCACTATCTTCCTTTTTAACTGATTCCTGTGCAAGTTCAAATTGCATGTAAATTTCCCCTTTTTATTAATTATTCATTATCATTTATTTTGTATAGCTTTCTTGCTTGGTTTAATAGATCATCATAATTATTATTTATTTTATTGTCTATGACCATTTTAACAAGCCTTTCAAGAATTGCTTTTACATGAATAGGCTTAAATCCAAGGGCAATAATATCATTACCCTTGATACTAAGTGTATTTCGATTTATATATTCCCTATTACTAACTATTCTTCTACATCTTGAAGCTATATTGTCCATATCATAAATTCTATCAATAAGCTGTGGATTTTGAGATATTATATCAGCACGTTTAATTGCAAAATATAAATCTAAATCTCTTAATCCAAATTTATTAATAAGCTTTAAAACAGATTTATCATTGTCCTCCAAAGGTCTATCATGGTATAAAACTAAATTATATACTCTATCTATTTCATCTGAAGAATATCTAAATTCCTTCATGCTTTGCTTCGCATATTCTGCAGATAAAACAAAGTGATTATAAAAATGACCACCACGCTCGTCTATTGAAAAGCATTCTGGCTTCTTTATATCATGATATAAGGCTGCAAGTCTAAGAATTAAATCCTGCTTTACTGTATCAACGACAGCCATAATATGATCAAATACATCTAAATGATGCCATCTAGATTTTTGTTCAAACTTATAACAATCCTTTAATGCTGGAAATAATGAAAAAAATATTTCCTTGTGCTCATTAAAATATATTGAGGGCTTAACTGACAATAGAATTTTATTTAAATCCTCTCTAATTCTTTCCTTGTTTATATCTAGTAAAAGCTTAGCATTGTTGCTCATAGCCTTCTTTAATTGTGAATCAATTTTCATATCATATCTAGCTTCAAATTTGATTGCCCTTATTAGCCTAGTATGATCATATTCAATAGTTTCATTTGGGTTGATAGGCGTTTTAATTATTCTTCTTTTAATATCACCTATTCCATCAAATGGATCAATAAATTCATTCAAATCATAGGCTATAGCGTTCATTGTAAAATCACGGTGTGATAAATCATCAATAAGACTGTCACCCTTAAATGGAGTAATCTCAACCTCTTCTTTACCCTTAATAATTAATAGTGTCTTCCCGCTTGAATAGCCTACAACCTTCTCATCTAAAAAAACAGAACGCAAGTCATCTAGGCTTGCGTTTGTTGTTACGTCATAATCGGAAACTGGATATTCCATAATAGCATCACGTACAGCCCCACCAACAAGATATGCCTCATACCCATTATTATTCAGTTTTAAAATAACATCCTTAATAAATTCGGGTACAAACACAAAAATCACTCCTTGCTAGTCATCGTAATGCTTTCCGACTGTTGTTTCAATATAAAGCTTTTGCATATTTAGATCTAGTGTGTATAAATCCTTAGAGTAATTGTATAAGCTAAACTTTTGTTCATCAGATAGCTCGTTATTAGATTTATATCTAAGCTCATGCTCTAAAGATGCCCACATATCCATTGCTAGTGTTCTAAATTGAATTTCTACTGGAACCACCTTTGTTTGGTTGTTGATATATACCTCAATTGTAAACACTATATGGAAGCTACGGTATCCTGTAGATTTAGGATTAGAAATATAATCCTTTCTAAGCATTACCTGTAAATCCTTTTGTTTTTCAAGTAAATCAATGATTTGATAAATATCATTAATATATTTGCAAATAACTCGAATACCTGCAATATCATAGATATGCTTTTTTAGATTTTTAAGATTATAGTTATGACCACGTCTTGTCATCTTTTCAATAATACTATCTGGGTCCTTAATACGAGACTCTATATGATGTATTGGATTATGGTCAAAGCTATATTGACAATAGTCATCTAAATTTTCTAGCTTTGCTGATAATTCTCTTAACGCAAATCTATATTCATTTTCTATTTGTAAATACTCAACTAAAAGGTCTTTTATATCCTTAGTATAGGAATCACTGCTCTTTATTTCAGAAATACTTAATTTCTTACTTTTTTGTAATATCATATTAATCGCCTTCCTCTATATACATTATACCATAGACAAAATAAAAAATAAAGGATAGACAATGTCTATCCTATAAATGCTACAATTTTATCCATTACCTCTTGATCTAATTCACCAAGCTTATGGAAATCTGTATTTCTATTTAATTCTTTTCGTTCTTCTGAAGAAAGTCCATTTAGCTTCATAGAATATTCAGCTAATAGGTTAACTGACTCCTGAGTGTAATGTGGATTATGTAATCTATTATCATTAATAATGCTTGCAATTTTATTGTTAGAATCTAATAACTTTTTTGCATTAAGCTCATATTTTACCATATGATCATTTTTACTTTTAACAATCATTACATTTTCCTTATTCTTTAACACCTTAATGGCATTAGCAAATGAATAGCCACCACACTTCATTGAATCTATTAAAACAAATGCTGGTAACACAAAATAAAATATCTTTGGTATATAGCCCTTTAAAAGTAATCTCGTAGAAACAAATGGTGCTATCGCAACAGCCTTCTTAATATCATTATGATACTTTTGAATATTTAGTGCTGCAAAGCCACCCCAAGAATGACCAACTACAGAAATATCATAATTTTTTAATTGAGCATTTTCCTTAGCATATCTTACAGCATAATCAATACACTTTAGGCTTTGACCGAATCCTCTATAGTTTTTACCATCTGATGAATCAATTCCTGTATAGTTAATTGCTAAAACCTTATAACCCTTTGAAGATAAATAGGCAATATCCTGCATATAGCTATGAATTGAAGAAAACATTCCATGACAAAATACAATTAATCCTTTATATTCCTCGAAGTCATGATAATAGACTCCTCCGCGTAAGGTATCATTATCAACCTTAAATTCTACAGGGTCCATATTCATATTAAATTCTTCTTTTTTATAGTATGTAACATCTGGATCAACAGTATATCTAGATGCAAACATTTTATTATGACATATACCCCATATTTGTGCATGGATAAGCAACGATAGCCTTTGCTTTGGGCAAAAGCAGGCTGCTCAGTTTTTCTCTGTTCCCTTTGAAAAGCAGGGAAAAACCCTTATCCCCGGTGGATTTTTTGTTGCACAAGCCGCCGAAGGTGATATAATAAAGGGTAATAGTGTCGCATATATGGATATGGATGCCCTTCCCGAAAGCTTAACCGTACGCCCCCGCAAAGAGGGTGACAGGTTCCATCCTTTCGGCGCAAAGGGCAGCAAAAAGCTAAAGGACTTTTTGGAATAATTCTTCCGCTTGGGGCAAAAGCGTGAGGAGGGTTTCCTATGCATATTACTCTGGAGGCAGACTACG
>JAZNYN010000115.1:0-15963 GCA_045594405.1 Anaeroplasma sp. | reverse complement strand
GATCCTTTAGGTAGCATAAACCAATTTCATAAGTACCATCCTCAATTGCAACATAAGCATAGCTTGTTTCCCAAGCAGAGCTTGTACCACTAATTTGAGTACCTAATACACCATCTACGATAACATATAAAATATCATATTCCTCAGTATCAGAAAAATAATCAAATGCGAACGCTTCGCCCTTCTTTAATGTAACTGTAGTATATACAGTTGCAAATGAATAATTCTTATCCTCGTTAGAAGGTCTAATAACAGTCTTATTATCGAATGTATCTACAATAAATGGCCAAGAATATTCAGCATCAGAAGTTTCCTCCTCTGGATGCCACTTGCCATCAAATTGTGAACCATCATAGTTAGTACCATTTGCAGCAGCCTCTAACTCCTCAGAAGGTGCTTGCTCGATATCAGGCTTAACATAACCACCAGAAATAGCACCATCACCGCTACCATTGTAGTTTGGATAATAATCATCTGAAATATAGTGATCGAATGTTGTAGTCCACTTATCAGTTGCAGTAACAGCACCCTCCTCTAATTCAGCAATTAAACCGAATCTATCAATAATAACTGTAGTAGGATATGCCATAACACCAAACATATTAGTTAAATATGGTTCAGTTTCTAATGTGTTCTTATTACCATCTGTATCTAATACAA
This sequence comes from Anaeroplasma sp., assembly GCA_045594405.1. Classification (GTDB taxonomy): domain Bacteria; phylum Bacillota_I; class Bacilli_A; order Acholeplasmatales; family Anaeroplasmataceae; genus Anaeroplasma. Next base: position 15,303 of record JAZNYN010000115.1, on the reverse strand, counting down.
CATTAAAGCTTAAGCCCATTGACTCAGCAAATAGCTCAACATCAGATAAATCCTCTCCACCACCAGCGATTGTTGGATTTACTGCAATAATAACTATATCATCGCTATAATTACGAGTTTGGCCATCCTCAGTCTCATATGTTGATTCATATGCATCAATCATATATGGGAATTCAGCAATACATGCAGAGCATGTAGTATACCAGAAGTTTAAGATAACAGCCTTATATTCCTTTAATAAATCATATAAATCTAATTCATTACCCTTAATATCAGTAACAGTAAAGTCATACATTACATCACCTAATTCATAGTAATGATCGTATGAAGCTTCCTCATCCTCTAATGATTCAAGCTCTACCTCAACAACAATTTGAGTACCTAATAAATCAGTTTCAAAAGAATCTTGATTTAAATAATAGCCCTCACGTCCTTCAATAATTACCTCATATATATCAGGAAGTAATTCAGTTTCAAATAAGCCAGTATTACCAGTATAGCCCTCATCAATTATCTCATCACCGTTATAGAAGGTAACATAGAAATTACTTAAAGGCTTATTAGCAATATCCTTAATTAATACAGAGTATGTAATTTCATCAGGTTCAGGATTGATATCTTCACCACTGCCTCCACCATCTGAAGGTGCAGTAACTACAATTGTAATGCTTACATTATATCCTTCATAAGTAACATTAATTGTATGAGTACCTGCATTTGCAAGCTTAGCTAAATCAGATGCTGAAATCATAGATTCAGAAACATTAATAATTTGCTCGCTATCATCTGACTTAACAATTTTTAATTGTATATCATCAAGCTTATCACTTACCTCAGTTGTTAGCATTGATTGAGGAATAGTTGATTCTACTACTGAAACAGAATCAATTTTAACCTCTTCATCATTACATGCAACCGCAAATAATAAAGCTTGAGCTGTAATTAATAACGCAAATAGCTTCGTTAATTTTTTCATTTGTATTTTCTCCTTTCATTAAAGCACTTACTTTAACCAAAAATAGATTAAAAGTATTGCTAGTCCAAAGCCAAATAATACTATTAATAGCTTTGGTATATATGTACGAAACGCAGCCTTTATCAAAAGCCTTCTTTCTTCCTTTGAAACATATATGCTTTCTTTATTATCATGATGCCTTTTACTCCATTTAGCATCAACATCCATGGAGTAAATAGTATGGCCATCATCAATATATTCTTTTTTATTTTTCTTCATTATTCTTCTTTTTTAGCTTGCTAGCAATCTTGCTAACTAGCTTCTTAACTGTAATTTTTTTAGCTTCCTTTTCTGCTCTTTCCTTTACTTCTTGTGCTTCACGTGCTTCAATTTCAGCAAGCTCTACATCATACTTTTCTAAATTAGCCATAACCTCTTCATCATATAAATGACAAGCTACTAAATGCTTCTCATCATATTGGATAAATTTTGGTGCTTTAAACTTACATACACCCATGCATTTTTCACATCGTGTATGAAATTTACAGCCCTTAGGTGGATTAGCTGGAGATGGAATATCTCCCTTTAGAATAATACGATTCATCTTAGCATCTGGATCTGGAACAGGAACAGCTGAGAATAATGCTTGTGTATAAGGATGTAATGGATTATCAAAGATATCATTAGTATCACCAATTTCCATCATATTTCCTAAATACATAACAATTATGCTATCAGTAATATACTTAACTACTGATAGGTCATGTGAGATAAACATATATGTTAAGCCTAAATCATTTTGTAATTCCTTAAGAAGATTAATGATTTGTGCTTGGATAGATACGTCTAACGCACTTACTGGTTCATCACAAATTACAAGCTTTGGATTAACTGCTAAAGCTCTTGCGATACAAATTCTTTGACGTTGACCACCTGAGAATTCATGTGGATAACGATCATAATATTGCGGTTGTAAGCCACACATCTTCATAACCTTGCGGATATGCTCAATAATGTGCTCTTTATCAACGATTTTATGAACAGCTACTGCTTCGGTTAAAATTGCACCAATAGTCATTCTAGGTGGAAGACTTGAATAAGGGTCTTGGAATATTAATTGGATTTCAGTTCTTAATAAACGCATTTCCTCTTTAGTTAATCTAGCTAAATCTAAGCCCTTTTCTCTTCTTGCTTCTAAATCATTAAATAAAGCATCTTTCTTAATTTCCTTCTTTAATGCCTTAACCTGATTACCATAAGTCTTAACATCATTTTGAAGCTCATTAATAGTGTTATCTAATGCTTGTATATCTTCATTAACTTTGTTTGCAGCATCTTGATCAGTACATTTGCTAATCTTACGATTTAAATTATTTTTCTTAGCAAGTGCCTTGAATAAATCATTTTCCTTCAATACCTTTGAAAGTAATGAATCCTTAATTTTTGTTTCATCGCCTAAAATCGCACCACCAGTAATAACTGATGAGGCTTCTAGGCTATCAATAATTTTCTTTAAAGCCTTAATAATAGCTTTATAATATTTTATTTCTTCCTTAGCTTCCTTTTTTAAGCCCTTTAAGGAATTATCAACAAGCTCTAAAACACTGTAGTAGCTAGCTAAGGTAGCCTTTTTGCCTAGTACCTTGACTATTTTTTTATCATCCTTAGTTAAGGAAGTAAAATCATCTAATGCCTTAATATATTTTGCTTTATATGCTGGAAGCTTCTTAATACCTTCAACATAGTACTTAGGTAGTGTGTCCTCTAATTCATGACCATAATAAAGGCTCTTACCACCTGTTGTATCATAAAGCTGAAGAATAGTTCTACCAAGTGTAGTTTTACCACAGCCTGATTCACCTACAACACCAATAGTCTTACCAGCCTCTAGCTTGAATGTAACATCATCTACAGCACGTAAAAATGTTTGAGGTCTACCAAAAATATCTTTATTTAAAGGGAAATATTTCTTTAAGCCTTTAACCTCTAGAATTGTCTTATTATTTTCCATCGGTATTTCCCTCCTCATATAGATAGCATGATACATAGTGAGTATCACTTAGCTTAACCTCACCTGGATATAAGCCCTTACACTTTTCAATACATTTATTACATCTGTTCTTAAAGAAGCATGTATTAGGTAAATTGATTGGGTTAGGTACTTGACCAGGAATTGAATATAGTGGCTTATCAGCATCTGATGTAATAAGCGGCTTACTTGCTTGTAGACCAATTGTGTATGGATGCTTAGGGTTTTTAAAGATTTCTGATACAGTACCCTTTTCAATAACCTTACCAGCATACATAACTACAACCTCATCTGCCATCTCTGCAATTACACCTAAATCGTGTGTAATAAGCATAATTGCACAGCCAGTCTTCTTTTGAATATCCTTAAGTAGCTCAAGGATTTGTGCTTGAATTGTAACATCTAAGGCAGTTGTTGGCTCATCGGCAATAATTAGCTTTGGATTACCTGCAAGTGCCATTGCAATCATAACACGCTGACGCATACCACCTGATAGCTCGTGAGGATATGAAGCATAAACTCTTTTTGGCATAGAAATACCAACTAGATTTAGCATTTCAATACTATGAGCCTTAACATCCTCCTTACTCATTTCAGGGTAGTGAATAAACATTACCTCATCAAGCTGATAACCGATAGTAAATACCGGATTTAATGATGTCATTGGCTCTTGGAAAATCATAGTAATATCCTTACCACGAACATTAAACATTTCCTTAGTAGGCATTTTTGCAATGTTATATGCAATCTTTTGTCCATTATCATTATAGCCTAATGAATCAGAATTAAAGCGAATCTCACCGCCAATAATTTGACCCTGTGGAGATTGAACTAGCTGCATAATAGAAAGTGATGTAACACTCTTACCACAGCCTGACTCACCTACTACACCGACAATCTTATTCTTTGGAATGTTAAATGATACACCATTAACACTCTTTACAGTACCATTATCAGTAAAGAAATTAGTTTGTAAATTGTCAATTTCAATAATATTATTTTCATCATTCATAACTGATGTATATTCTGAAGGATCCATTTTCTTTTTCTTTAAAGCCTCGTAATATTTCATTTGCTTAACATTATATTGAATAATCTTACGGCTTTCTGCAATCGTTAGGTAATTTCCTTTTTTCTTCTTTTCCATATCAATTACCTACTTTCTTGATTTAGGGTCCATTGCATCACGTAGACCGTCACCTACAAAGTTAAAGCCTAATACTGCAAGTACAATCATGATACCAGCTGGAAGCCACATATTCATAAAATAAGTTAAAATTACAGGGACCTTAGAGCTTGAAATCATAGTACCCCAAGCTGCATATGGAATTTGAACACCTAAGCCTAGGTAACTTAGTGTTGATTCATAAAGAATTACAGAACCTAAGCCTAATGTCATATTAACAATTAATTGTGGCATAACATTTGGAATAAGGTGCTTAAAAATTCTTCTCCATGTAGGTAAGCCCATTACCTCAGTAGCTACGATGAACTCTTGTTCACGTAGTGATAGAATTTGACCACGAACCATTCTTGCGCATCCACTCCATCCGAATATCGTAATGATAAGCATCAAGAAATAAATACGATTAGCAGGATCAATAACCTCTGAGAATGAATCTAATACTGCAGATGCAATAAGCAAAATTGGCAGCATTGGAATACAGTTAAATACATCAACTATTCTCATTATTATTTGGTCAACCTTACCACCAAAGTAGCCTGCAATACCACCCAATAGGACACCTAATAATGTTTCTAAAATAACTACAATAAAACCGATAAGTAAGGAAATTCTACCACCGTACATCAAACGAGTAAAAACATCCATGCCCTTTTCGTCTGTACCAAGAAGGTGATCCCAGCTTGGTGCTGCCTTAAGGTTATCAGTCATAATTTCAATTTGTTGAATTATAGTGATTTCCTCACCATATTCATTTACATATGTATGTTCAACATCAACATAAGTAATTACTTTAGTTCTATCTACCTCTGTTTCTCCCCATTGTCCATAAATCAACGGACCAACAAATGAGAATAAGAATAGGAACACTAGCATAACTAGACCTACAACTGAAAGTCGAGATCTAAAGAATCTTCTAAGGATAAGCTTAAATGGACTCATTTCCTTGTAAGTATCCTCTAGCTTGTCTTCTGAGGCTACTTCTTGTTGATCTAGAACTTCAATTTCTTGTTCTTGAACTTGTTCTACATTTTCCATTTCATAACCTCCTACTTACCAAGCTTTACTCTAGGGTCAACAACAGAATACATTATATCTGAGAATAATGTACCAATTACTGTTAGGACCGCTAAGAACATATTATATCCCATTACAAATGGAACATCACCTTCACTAAGTGCCTTATATGCCAATCTACCAATACCATCAATTGCGAACACCTCTTCGGTAATCATCATACCACCAAATAATGATGGTAGGATACCTGCAAGTAATGTAACTAGTGGAATCATTGTATTGCGGAATGCGTGCTTATAGATTACTTGATTTTCAGGTAAACCCTTTGCACGTGCAGTACGAATATAATCAGCACCTAAAACTTCTAATGTGTTTGTTCTTGTATATCTCATTAATCCACCTAACGATAGGATTACTGTACAGCCAATTGGTAATACTAAGTGATGAATCATATCTCCTAGCTTAGCCATAAAGCCTGCAAAGTCATTTGTATATGTTGCAGAGGCTGAAATTAAACCTGTTGAAGGGAACCAACCTAGCTCTACTGAGAAAATCTTAATAATGATTGCCGCAAAGAAATAAGTTGGTAAAGATATACCTATCATTGTAAAAATTGTTACTGCATAATCTCGTTTTGAATATTGATGTGTTGCACTTGTAACACCAAGAGGTATTGCAATAGCGAATTGTAATATAGTAGCTATTACTGCTATTGCAAATGAAACCCACATGTTGTTACCAATTACCTCTGCAACAGGTTTTTCATATTTAAATGATGTACCTAAATCTCCACGAAGCATATTACCTAACCAAGTAAAATATCCGCTAACTAAACCCTTAAATGAGTTGTCACCGATACCATATTGGTCCTTAAATGCTTGTAGCTGCTCTAAGGTAATTGTATTTTGTGCTAATTGAGACGAGAACTTATTATCCAAATAGTCATTTGGCATCATTCTTACTAATGTATAAATGATGATAGAAACACCTAGAAGAACAAATATTGAAATGAATAATCTTTTAAGAATGTATTTTAGCATTGTTATTCCTCCTTGAAGGTAAAACCTTCATTGTTTCCTTTCATTTATTTTACTAGTAATTTAACTGTATGAATATCAGATAATAAACCTGTATATGGAGATAAATCAGTATTTAAAGATGCCTCGTCTATCTTCTTAATGTTATATGCATATAAGTCATCTCTTTGATATGTTGGAAGCTCTACTGCTAATTGCATTACTAAATCTAATGCATCAGAATAGTACTTAGCACGAACCTCTTGAATATTTGTTGAACGAGCTTCTTCAATAATTTCAGATAATTCCTCGATTATTGCCTTTTCATCATTGTATTTACCACCAACATTTTGAAGAATTTGCTTATAGCCCCAGTTTAATGTTGATGTAGCTGTTGAATCCATATGATATACCTGATACATATCTGGATCAATTGTTGAGCTCCATGCTGCAGCCCATACAGCTAGATCACCTGATGCAAGCTTAGATAATGCATTTGCATCTGTTGTAACATTAATTTCAAAATTTAAGCTATTTAATAATTCAGAAGCCTTATAGAATGCATTAAATGCAGGGTGATCTGTTTCAGAACCAGCTATTGTAAATGTATACTTTAGCTTGTTTGAACCATCTGAATAGATTCCATCACCACCGATATCATAGCCAGCATCCTCAACTAATCTTCTAATAAATTCCTCTTGCTCTTCTGCTGTAAAGTACTGGCCAGCCTTCTTATTACATTCATCTACATAATCAGCATAATCTGGATTTACAACCTCTAAATCCTCAGGGATTGGTCCACCAATGAATGGATAATATGCTGTTGCACCAGTTGGATAAGCCCAGCTTACTAATGACATAGAACGATAAATTGCAGAAGCCGTATTACCATAATAGCTTACTGTCATAGATGTATCAATTGAATGCATAATAGCTTGTCTTACAGCCATTGATGGAACAAAACCAGCATTAATACCAATATATCCATAACCTGAAGTTTGAATTGATTTATTTTGGATACCCTCACTCTTCTTACCATTTAATTCACTAATAGTCTTAGGATTTGAGTTTGGTTGTACATAATCTACTTCACCATTGTATAAAGCGTTTAATAAACCACTTGAAGCAACTACTTGGTAACGGATGTACTTAATCTCAGGTACTCCTAATAAATAATTTTCATTTCTCTTAAAATAGATAACGTTATTATTTAAGAAGTCACCAGCACCTACGTTTTCAGTATTGCCCTCACTGTCACAAACCATATAAGCACCAGCACCTACTGGTAAGCCAATCTTATCAGGATTTTTAATTACATTTTCCATGAAGTTTTGAGATGAGTATTCAACACCAAAGTTAGATTCAAAATCAAACTTGTTAATTAATTCCTCACTTGAGTAATAATACATTGGTGCAACTGCAAACGCAAAGTTCCAAATTGCCTTAGGGTCAACACCATTAATAGTTATTGATAATACCTCATTAGTTTCGTTTGAAACAGAACCATCTTCAGCATAAGTTGGAGCTGCATAAGTCTTACCGTTTACCTTAACAGACTTAGTTTTGTTAGCAAACTGAATACCAGAGATATTTGTATATTCTCTTTCATTTTCATGCTCCTTATGATATTCCTCTAAAGCAGCATTAACTAGGTAATCATAGAAGTCTGAGGCTGTAGCCCAATAATAAGCAACCTCCTCTAAAGACATAGGAAGCTTATCCTCAAAAATAGTATTGATAGCATTTTCCTTAGTCCAGTTCTTTAACTCTAAAACATTACCTGTTAAAGAAGATTCTAAAATAGCCTTATTCTTATTCCAGTATAAATATCCTTCGTTATATAAGAACATTTCTACATCAGTAGATAGTAGGTTGTAATAAGTTGTACCAGCCTTATCCTTGAAGGTAACATCCTTATATGCACCATCACTAGAATTCTTATAATCTGTTTCTAGTTCTTCTTTAAATAACTCACAGATTTTTTCAAAGTCACTTACGACATGCTCAAATCCATCATCCTCAGAATACTCCTCTAATTCCTCCTTGAATGTTTCAATATCAATAATTTCATCATCGTAATCATCATAGATCCATTCTGCAGCTGTAATTAGATAATCTGTTCTACTTTCAGCCTCAATATAGAATTGCTCCATAAATCTTTCTTGTGACTTCTCATCACCTTGTTGTGTACGATATTCTTGTAAACCAACAATATCAGTAGAATAAATTGTACTAGAACCAGTGTAAACAGGGTCTAGATAAACATATAGATTAAATAAAACATCCTTAATTGTAAGTGGTGAACCATTTGAATACTTAATATTGTTCTTAAGAACAAAACTATAAGTCGTAACATCGTCACCCTCATCATAAATTGTTTCATAATCTAATACCACTACTGGCTCATCATTACCATAAGTAACCTCACCCTTTGAATTATTGCCAAACATTGCTATTTGAGTCATACCAACAATTTGGCTATCTGGGGCAGATGAAGAATAGAATGGGTTAAATACCTTATCTAATTCTTGTGATGATAATAATAGTGGAATATCTTCACTATTACCAGTACCACCACAGCTGGCTAAAGCTAAGCCAGCTAGCAGTACTAATGATAAAGTTAATAATCTCTTTTTCATTTTCATACCTCCTAATTTTAATTGATTAATCTTCAAGTGTTAATGAAGAATTAGTAATCCTTGTCTCATCAGATGCTCTATAGAAGAATTCATCATAAACAATCTCTAATTCACATTCAGTTTCTGGTAATTTAGAAATTTCAATTGAACCACTAAATGCTACATTTTCAATTGTTACATTTGTACCCATAATTGCAAATGGAGATACAATGATATACTTAGTTTGAGTTAATGTAGTCTTTACCTCAACATAAGCATTTTCAAATGTAATATCCTTAATTGTTGCATCTGATAGGTCAAAGAATATTGAAATATATAAATGATCCCTTGAACCGTTTAGATCGTCTAATTCACCCTTTAACGCAGATCTTGCTGAATCATAATCAATCTCAAAGTTAGAAATTGTATGACCATTACCTAAGAATGTTTTTGAATATTTATCGAAACAAATTTCATCGCCATCTAAGTCAATATCAGCAACTAAATAAATATTTTGATTTCTAGATAAAGCTCTAGTTAATTGCTTAGCAGTTGAAACAATTGTATATTCACCTTCAATTAATTCAAGGTAAACCTTAACTGCAAGGTCTTGGTCGCCACCTGGATGCTTGAAGTTAGAATTCCAAGCCTTACCATTTTCATCTAAATAGCCTAAAACAGTATAGCCTTCTACTTCTCTATTATCCATTAATAGCTCATAGAACTTATCTCCTTCGCTACATTCATAGCTATCTAGGAATACCTCTTCACCAGCTTCATTATAATAATATAGCTCGTAAGTATATAATCTATTGATTTCCCAATTAGCATATAATGTAACACCCTCAAGTGTCATTCTGTCATTTGCAAAATCCCACTTGTCTTTGTATGTAACAGAGCCATCAGCATTTTCAATCTTTGTTTGGTACCAGCCTTCAATATGGTAGCCATTCTTTAAAATCTTGTCCTGCTCATTTGTTTCTAAAACATTTGGATCGACAATCAATGTGCTTGTCATTGTTCCATCAAATGTATAGATATAAGAAACTCTGTTAGATGAATTTTGGCAAATACCACCCTCTAAATAGAATACAGCCTTAGCAGTACCAGCCTCAGCATAAACATAGGTAGTAGTTATCTCTACACTAAATCCATTTTCTGAAGTGTAGGCTGCTTCAAAGCTTTGTAGCTTGCCATTTTTTACGATAATATCAATATATAAATTTGAAATATTACCTAAGCTCTTATTTAAGAATAATGAGCTTATTTTATTATCATATATTTTGCCTGATAACGTGAAGTCATTATCATCCTTAGAAAATGTGTAACCCTCTTCTAAGAATTCCTCTGATAACACGAATGTTAAATAATAAGTAGGCATAGTATATGTATTTTGATATGTAACACCATTGACTGTAGTATATTTTACATTGTCAACAGTTCGATATGTTGTAGTAGTATAGTCATATGCTTGAGTACCTGAGGTAGAAAGCTTCTTCTCCACAATATTCACATCAGACTTTACTAGCTTACCACGCTGAATATAAAATTCAGTTGTTTTATTGTATACTTCCTTTTTTCCATCAAAGATAACATTTGATTCATTGTAGCCAGCCATTTGCTCTTCTGAGCTATATATAGCTTTAACTAATTGTTGAAAATCAGTTAGTTTTTCTCCACAAGAGGCTAAGCATAAAGCAAGCAATAAAAGTGGTATAAACATTAATATTTTTTTCTTCATACTTTACCTCCTTTTTTAGAAGAACCAACGCTTTTTAATTAGCATACCAACAACACCTAAAACTGAAGCACCAGAAATAACTGCAGCAACAGCTAAGCCAACCTTATTAACAGTTGTTGTAGGTAATGTTGTAATATCGTTTGATGTATTAATATCTTCATTTAAATTCTTGAAATATTCATCGAAGCCCTTCTTGAAGCTATCAACATTAGTTCTATCAACATATCTTTCATCGTTTCTATCAACTAATTCTAATGCTTCAACGATATCATAATATTGAGCAATCTTATCAAAATCATAATTGCTACCTAATGCATTAATATCTTCAATTAAATATTTATATGCCTTATTTACTCTAGCCATCTTAAGCTCTAGCCATGCTTCCTCAGCAGTGACTAAATTAGAATATAAATTGTCTAGATATTCTTGTGAATAGCCATAAGTAGTTAGGTCTTGGTCTAATAGGTTATAAGCTGTTCTTGTATTTACAATGATAGCCTCATCCTTTAATGAAACATTTTCAGGAATTAATTGAGCATTATCTAAATATGCTAGTGAGTTAGTGTTGATTGACTCATAATCTGACTTTAATTGCTCAATCTTAGAAACATCAAAGTATAAGCTATATAAAATATTAGTGTAGCTATTGATATCAGCATTTTCTGATACAATAATACTCATCTTATTTGCAATACCAACATAGTCCTTAAATTGACCATAATGATATGGATAATATCCATTGAAATTGAAATATCTTGTAACAAGCTCTAAAATCTCAGGATAATTCTCATAATTGATTTCTTCGCTTGTAATTGTACCCTCTAATACAGGTGCAACAACTGATCTAAACTCAACTGTACTTAATGCTGTACAGCCATAGAATGCCATATTACCGATATTCTTTAGAGTGTCAGGTAAAATAACCTTTTCCAGCTTACTATTCCAGTATCCAGCATATTCTTCAATTCTTACTGTACCAAATAGCACCTCATATTCCTTATCAGGCTTATTAGTTGGATAAGAACTTAATAAATATTTATTATTTTCTGTAACAGTGTATAAAACACCATCATCTAATACTGCATAGTCATTGATTATAGCTGTAGAATCACCATTTTCATCAATGAACTTAGTTTGGTTAGTATTATATGCAAATGCCATTTCAGATACATGCTTAATTGTAGCTGGAATAACTATTTCACTTACTGCAATATAGCTTAATGCTTGTAGGCCAATAGATTCAATAGCTGGCATATTAACTACCACTAAGCTAGAAGCACCTAGGAATGCACCATCAGCTAGGCTAGTTACTAAAGGCATATTAGCTTCCTCAAGTGATGAAGCATAATAGAATGCCTGCATTCCAATTGTCTTAACGCTTGATAGGTCAATATTCTTAAGCTTGCTACAGAATACAAATGCAACCTCACCAATTTCCTCAATACCAGAAATGTTGACAGTAACTAAATTTTCATCCTCAGCAAACACACCCTCTGAAATAACCTTAACAGCATGACCTGTAGTAATTTCTCCTAATTCATAGCAGTTTGCAAAAGCATATGCGCCAATCTCTTCAATGCTATTACCAATTGTAACCTTAGTAAGCTTAGTTGAATTATAGAATGCATAAGCACCAATACTAACTAATGTATCTGGTAAGCTAACTACTGTTAAATTATTAGCGACCTCTTTATCATTAGTTGAACCAAATGCATAAGCACCAATTGATGTAGCATTACTTAGGTTAATGCTTTCTAATGAAGTGTTATTAGCAAACGCATTATCACCAATATAGCTTGCAGGAGCATCAATGCTTACAAGCTTTGAGCAGTTCATAAATGCACCGTTACCAATTACATCAACTGCAGTAAACGTAACGTTAGCTAATACCTTACAGTTAGCAAATGCATATTGACCAATTGAAGCTACATCTAGTACTAATGACTCTAAGCCAGTGTTTGCAAATGCATTTGCACCAATTTCTAAAGTATTAATTGTAGCTGAAGCTAGGCTTGCTACATTCATAAATGCACCTTCAGAAATTACAGCATCATTAATTACTAGGCTTGTTAATGCTGTATTAGCAAATACATATGGAGCGAAGCTATCTAATGAATCAATATTTTCTACAACTGAAAGCTTAGTACAGCCATCGAATGCATGAGCACCAATAGTTAATCCAGATTCTGGTAAAACTACTGTTGTAAGATTAGTGCAATTTGCAAATGCATAATCCTCAATCTCAGTAACTGTATCACCAATTACTAAAGTCGTTAAAGAATCAATAGAGCTAAATGCACCTGATGCAATCTTAGAAATTTCACCTGGAATTTCATATGAACCATAATTATATCCAGGAGCTGCTAAAGCTATTGTGCTACCATCAGCTGATAATAATAGATTATCTGAAGCTACATAATATTCATTGTCAGTATTAACAGTAAATCCCTCTAAAGCATCACATCCAGCAAATATAGAGCCTAAATTATTAGTAATTCTTGTATCAGCACCAAATACTACCTCATCAAGCTTATCACAGTTATTGAATGCATTTTGCTCAATAACAAATTCGCTATCTGGAAGAGTAACACTTTCAAGTGCTGTACAATTGTTAAATGCATATTGATAGATAAATTCTGTTCCACAGTCTTCATTAAATACTGCAGTCTTTAAATTTGTACATCCATCAAATGCGTATGCACCAACATATACAATATCTCTTACGATTGTTGCATCTTCTAGGCTTGTACAATTTTCGAAACATCTATTTGGAATTCTATCTGCTTCAAATGTAATTGAAGTTAAACCTGAATTTCTAAACATACCTTCAGAGAAATTTGTGTATGTTCCATTGTCAATTGTTGTAAGGCTTGTACAGTTTAGGAATACCTCAGGACCAGCATTTCTTAATGCTGTAATATCTGCATACTTAATTCCTGTACAATTTGCAAAGGCTTGAGTTCCCATTGCATAAACCTTCGAAATATTTATATTTTCTAATGCTGTACAGTTATAGAATGTACGAGCACCAATTAAATTTACGTTATCAAGATTAATATCACTAAGTGATGTACAGCCATAGAAGGCATATTCCTTAATGAATGGGCAAGACTCACCCTCATAATTTGTATCAAATGTAACCTTTTCTAATGCAGTACAGTTATAGAAGGCATAGCGTTGAATTTCCATAATATCGCCTGGAATAACTACACTTGTTACACTATCATTTGATGATGGTGTCTTTGCAGCATCATAATCATCATCTTCAATTTTGATTTCGTAATCTGTTGTATATAAAGAGAATGCAAATGACCCAATATATAAAATACCCTCATCATTTGGAATAACTACCTTACCACCAGCACCCTTATATGCTGTTAGAGTTTGACCCTCAATTACGAATTCACTCTTAACAACCACACGTGTAGAGGCCATTAATGATGATACTCTTCCGTTAACCTCAACCTTTAGGGTGATATTTGCATTACCTTCGCCTACAGCAGTTACAACACCATTTTCATCTACTGTAGCAACCTTTTCATTAGTTGATGACCAAATTAGGTTATAATCTTGTAAATTCCATGGCTCTAATTCATAGCCAAGCTTTACTTGCTCACTTGGATAGAATGAAATATAAGGCTTTTCTGTGAAGAAATATCTATCACCTGATTCACCGATTTCTGACACCTCAGGACCATCAATAAATGCCTTAAGAGTATCGAAATAAGTAAATTCAATATCCTCTAATCTATCTGCATCACTTTCATATTCACCTGCACGAACATTAACAACTAACGTAGTTACATATGGGTTACCATCAGATGCCATTGTAGTACAAGTGATACGTGCCTCACCCTGTCCTACAGCTTCAATAACACCATTCTTAACCTTAACTACATTTTCATTAGAAGAAGCCCAATCTAATGTTGAGAAGTATCTTGCGATAACCTCTTCTTCCTCAATAATTGCTAATGAAGGATCATCAGAAGTAAGCATATATGTTAAATCTAAAACATCACCAGGATTTAATTTCTTAGAATATGTGAATACCTTATTGTTACCACCATTTACAAATTCTGGCTTATATGTAATGTTAGAAGAATCTGTACATGGTAATGTAACATAAATATAATTTTGATTTAAAGCATAATCATCAACTAAAAAGCCTAAGCCATTAGTGATACCATACTCTCCACCATCAATTACACCATATTGTAATAAATCCATGTAATCAGTAATTTCTACTGTTACCTTGCTAATTCCACCTCTTTCTTCACTATAAATTGGGATTACATACTCACATAAAGAAGTAAGCTTTCCATCTAAAATAGTGAATGGTCGAATTGATTGTGCATAATGATTATCATATACATAAACATCAACAAAGTATCTATATTCCTTTGCTGACTTGTCATACTTAGTATAGAATTCAGCATCAGTAATAATTGGAGATTCATAATCTACATAGAATGAGAATTCAAATGTATTATTTAAATTATCACTTAATCCACCATCATCATAATCTAGCTCAGCTAGCATTGAGAAAGTGTATTTTGTATTATTTTGAAGGCCCATTTCAGCAGCTGTTACATTGATTAAATCATAACCTGGAATTACAGAGCCACCGAAGTATGCCTTGTGTTCATCATATTTTACATGCTCATATACAATTTCACCAGTTTCAGAATTTTTGATAACTGTTGTCATCTTCTTAGCATTTCTTAATAAACCAGCATAAACAGTA
>JAZNYN010000114.1:0-2823 GCA_045594405.1 Anaeroplasma sp. | reverse complement strand
TGGATGATTTATCATTTGAGGATGATGAGGTAGAATATAAGTTCCTTAAGAGCGTCATTGAAGGCGGTATAGAGCCTAAACCAGATAATGTGGCAATTTATGCAACCTCAAATAGAAGACACCTTATAAAGGAAACTAAGGCCGATAATGGTGATTATATGGATGATCTACATAGAAATGAGACTCAAGCTGAAAAATTAAGCTTGGCTTATCGCTTTGGCTTACAAATTTATTACGGCTCATTAACACCTCAGCAATTTAGACAGCTTGTAATTGAAATGGCTAGACAAAACGACCTTGATTTTGAGGAAGAAGAGCTTCTAAAGGAAGCACAGGAATGGGAGCTTACATATGGCTCACTTTCAGGTAGATGTGCTGCTCAATTTATAAATCATATGAAAAATAAAAAACCAGCAAAAAAGGAATTTAACTGGTCATAGTTTATTCAAAGAATAAAGAGGCGTATTTTTATCGCCTCTTTTTATATGAAATTAATACAAGATTATTCAGTCTCTAATGCTTCAGAATCATCATCGTTTTTGTTGATTTTAGACTTGATAATTTCTCCTAATTCTGCACGCTTTTTAGCAACAAAAGTAAACACCTTTAAAATGATGAATAATGTTAATGCAATAAAGAAGAAATTAAAGATAGCCTCAATCATAGCACTCCAATTAATGTAGTTAACTGTATAATATGAAATCCCATTTACAACAATAGGTGTTGCACCTTCATGGATTGTAGGGTCAAATAAGACATAATTAGGAAGTACAGTACATAATTCAGAGCCATCACTAAGGTATGATAAGCCCCAATTAATTACTGGCATTAAAACCTGGTTATTTAATGTAGTTACAATTGTATTAAATGCACCACCTACTATAACACCTATAGCCATATCCAATACATTTCCACGAGTAATAAATTTTTTAAAGTCATCCCAAAATTTTTTCATAAGCATACCTCTTTCTATACATAAATTATACATCAAAGATAAACATTTTCAACAAAAACAACCATTTTTTGCAAGAAAAAACTAAATTTTATTATAAAATTAGTATAATTTGCATATCTAAGCCTTTATTATTGTTAAAATATATGTTAAAATATATTTTAGAGAAATACGGAGGTATTTATATGGCAAAAACAACAGTAGCGTTATTATATGACTTTGATAAAACATTATGTACAACAGATATGCAGGAATATGATTTTATAAAAAATCTTGATTTAACTCCACAACAATTTTGGGGTGAAACAGGTGTATATACTGAAAAATACAAAATGGATAAAATTTTATCATACATGTTTATGATGATTAAAAAGTGTAAGGAAAAAGGCGTTAAGCTTACAGCGGACTATCTAAGAGAATGTGGTGAAAATGTAGTTCTTTATAAGGGTGTTTCTACATGGTTTGATAGAATTAATGAATATGGAAAATCACTAGATTTAAATATAGAACACTATATCATATCCTCAGGTGTAACAGAAATAATTGAGGGTACTCCAATTGCTAAGCACTTCAAAAGAATTTATGGATGTAAATTTTTATATGATGAAGAGACAAATGAAGCAATTTGGCCAGCATTATCAATCAATTACACTCTAAAAACTCAATACATTTTTAGAATATCAAAGGGTGTATTGGATATAACAAATGATGATGATTTAAATAAGCATCAGCATGAATCCTTAAGAAAGGTCGAATATAGAAACATGATTTATTTCGGCGATGGAATTACTGATATCCCTTGTATGAAGCTTCTTAAGGAAAAAGGTGGTAAAGCAATTGCAGTTTACAAGCCTGGTAAGGGTGATAAGGTCTTAAATCTTGTTCAAGACAGTAGAATTAATTATGTTGCAATAGCTGACTACTCACAAGATTCTGCATTAGAAAGAATCGTAAAAATGAATTTAGAAAAGATTTCAATTATGTCACAGCTTGAAGAAAAGGAAGAAAGACAGGTTAAGCAATTCTTAAGGGTAAATGATAATGAAAATTAATTTCTTTAATCAAACAGAGCTTAAAACTAAGGAATATGAAAAGCTTATCAAAAAGGTTCTAAAAAAAATAAGAAGGAAAAATGAATTTAATATTATCTTTGTTGATAATGATGAAATACAAAGAATAAATCGTGAATTTAGAAAAATCGATAAGGTAACAGATGTTATTTCATTTGCGTTATGTGATGATAAGGACATTGTAATTACACGTGAGCTTGGTGATGTATTTATTTGCCTAAATAGAGCATTTGAACAGGCAAGTGATTATGGTCATTCAATTGAACGTGAGGTTGCATTTTTAGCAGTTCATGGTTATCTACACCTATGTGGATATGATCATATGACTGAAGAGGATGAAAAAATTATGTTTGCTAAGCAGGATGAAATATTAAATGCTGCTGGCATTGAAAGGAAGTAATTATATGTTTAATATTAAAGAGCTTATCAAAAAGGCTTCTGAAGGAAGAGATAAGGCATATGCACCATATTCAAACTTTAAGGTTGGTGCAGCTATATTACTAAAGAATGGCTCATATATTCTTGGTTGTAATGTAGAAAACGCATCATATGGATTATGTAATTGTGCTGAAAGAACAGCTTTATTTACTATGGTTGCTGAAGGCTATAATAAGGATGATGTAGAGGCTATGTGTATTATTGGTGATACTGATTTACCTATTTCACCATGTGGAGCTTGCCGTCAGGTTATGAGTGAGCTTTTATCATATGATACAAAAATAGTAATGGCAAATTTAAAGGGTGATTTTAAGGAAACTACAATCCTAGAGCTATTACCATATTCATTTAAGGATTTAAATT
>JAZNYN010000113.1:0-2695 GCA_045594405.1 Anaeroplasma sp. | reverse complement strand
GTCAAAGTATTAGAGAAGGCATTTTAAGAAATTTAGAGCACAATAGTCGTATAGACTTGCATGATTTAGCCATCATGCTTAATATTGATGATGCCGCGCTCGCCAATGAAATAGCCGCAATGGAAAAGGAAAATGTAATTTGTGGTTATCATACCCTAATCAATTGGGATAATACATCAAAGGAAATTGTAACTGCATTAATTGAGGTGAAGGTTTCTCCTCAAAGAAATTTAGGCTTTGATATGATTGCAGAGCGTATCGCTAAATTTAATGAGGTAACTTCAGTTTATCTTATGAGTGGTGGCTTTGATTTTATGGTATTAATTGAAGGTAAATCAATGAAGGAGGTTGCAAAGTTTGTTTTTGATAAGCTTTCAACACTTGATACTGTTTTATCTACATCTACACACTTTGTATTAAAAAAATTTAAGGATCATGGTGTTGATTTATTTGAAAAGAAAAAGGATGAAAGAATGTTGGTGAGTGCATAATGAGAGATTTTCTAACTAAAAAGGTTAGAGACATTAAACCATCTGGCATTAGAAAGTTTTTTGATATTGCATCAGAAATTGAAGGGTGTATATCATTAGGTGTTGGTGAACCAGATTTTGATACACCTTGGCATGTAACAGAGGAAGGCTTATACGCATTAGAGCGTGGTAAAACTATGTATACAGCTAATGCAGGTCTTAAGGAATTACGTGAAGAAATATGTAATTTTATGAATAGAAAATATAGTCTAAATTATGAACTAAAAAATACTTTAGTTACAGTTGGTGGTAGTGAGGCAATTGATGTTGCTTTAAGAAGTATTTTAGAACCAGGAGATGAAGTAATAGTACCTACTCCTTGTTATGTTTCATATGCACCTTGTGTTACGCTGGCTGGAGGAAATGTCGTTAACATTAATTTAAAAAATGAGAATTGCTTTAAACTTACTAAAACTGAGCTTAAGGAGGCTATTAGTCCAAAGACTAAAGCAATTATATTAAACTATCCAAATAACCCTACAGGGGCTGTTATGGGATATAAGGATCTAGAAGAAATATGTGAAGTTATAATTGAAAGTGATTTGTTTGTAATTTCAGATGAAATATATTCTGAGCTTACCTATAATGAAAAGCATGTTTCAATTGCTTCACTTCCTGGCATGAAGGAAAGAACGTTAGTAATAAATGGTTTTTCAAAGGCTTATTCAATGACTGGCTGGCGATTAGGCTTTGCATGTGGTCCAGCTGAGGTTATTGCTCAAATGACAAAGATTCATCAATTTGTAATAATGTGTGCGCCTACACTAAGCCAATATGCAGGTATAGAGGCACTAAGAAATGGTGATGATGATATTGAATATATGCGTAATAGCTATAACGAAAGAAGACGTTATGTTTTATATCGCTTTAAAGAAATGGGCCTTGATTGCTTTGAACCAGAAGGAGCATTTTATTTGTTTCCAGATATTAGAAGGTTCAATATGACATCTGAGGAATTTGCATTACGACTATTAAATGAAGAAAAAGTAGTTGTTGTTCCAGGTAATGCTTTTGGTGATTCTGGTGAAGGCTTTTTACGTATATCATATGCTTATTCAATTGAGGATTTAAAAAAAGCATTAGAAAGATTGGAAAGATTTATTCAAAAGCTTTAAATATTGATTAATTCAATATTTTAGAGTATAATTTAATAGCAAGAATTTATAAAGACTCAATTTTGGGTCTTTTAATTTTGAATTGAGGTGCTTTTATTTGGAGCGATATGAATTAAATAAGTTCATTAGTGATGCTAAAGGTAAGCTTCAGGATTTGTATCAAGCATTAGGTATTGAAGCAAAAATTCCTGAGCTAGCCAAAGAGGATGAGAAAATTTCAAAGGAAGATTTTTGGAATAATCCAGAAGCGGCACAGGCTGTAATAGCAAAAGCTAATGGCTTAAGAGATACTATAAATATTTATAAAAGACTTGAATCTGATTTCAATGATATAAATGAATATGTTGAAATAGCATTTTCAGACCCAGATGTAATGGCTTTACTTGAGGAAATGATTGAAGCATTTAAGTCTAGCTTAAAGGGTGTAGAGCAACGTGCATTATTATCGGGTAAGTATGACTTTAATAATTGTATATTAGAGCTTCATCCAGGAGCAGGTGGTACTGAATCAATGGATTGGGCTGATATGCTATATAGAATGTATACAAGGTTTTGTCAAAAGAAGGGCTTTAAGCTTGATGTTTTAGATTATCAAGCTGGTGATGAAGCAGGTATTAAATCTGTAACGATTTCAATTAAGGGTGACTTTGCGTATGGACTTTTAAAGGGAGAGCGTGGTGTTCATAGATTAGTAAGAATTTCACCGTTCGACTCAAACGCACGTCGTCATACATCTTTCGTTTCATGTGATGTAGCACCACAAATTGAGGAATGTGATGACATTAAGATCAACGATGAGGATATCAAAATTGATGTATATCGTTCATCAGGTGCTGGTGGTCAATCAGTAAATACTACAGATTCAGCAGTACGTATCACACATCTACCTACGAATACTGTGGTAACATGTCAAAATGAAAGAAGTCAAATTAAAAATCGTGAGGTTGCGATGAGCATACTGAAGTCTAAGCTTTTAGATTTAGAGCTAAAGAAGCAAGAAGAAGAGCTTAGAGCAATTAAGGGTGAACAGATGAATATTAATTTCGGTTC
>JAZNYN010000112.1:0-4089 GCA_045594405.1 Anaeroplasma sp. | reverse complement strand
AGCTTTATTATATATTTTTTTAATTTTTATAATTAAAAATTCTATGATATTAAAACAAATTATGATAAAATAATAAAAAGGAGTTGTTTGAATATGGCTTTATGGAATAAAAAGAAAATGTCTGATATGATTACAGCGTTTTTAAAGGAAAATAATGCTTCATTTGAAATTGATGGAAATATTATTTCATTTGAGGTTCATTTTGATAATAAGGATTTTACACTTTATCCATACATTAAGATGACTGAATTAAAGAGTATGTTATCCTTTGGTGTAAATTTAAGAGCACTTAATTCTTCAGAAAAGCTTGAAAAGAAATCTGAAAAATTAAATGCATTTAACCAAGCTTCACCATATTATAAAGCATTCATTGGCAATGAAAATGTTATCTATCTTGAATACAATACTATAGCTTCAACAGATTCAGTAGAGATGCTATTAGCTAATGTAATTGATTCATTATTCAAACTACAAGACGAGATAGATAGTTTATAGTTTTATATTTTGGGGAGGTTTTTATGAAACTTAATGAGAGAGGTTTACTAGTTGTAATATCTGGACCATCAGGAGTTGGAAAGGGTACAGTTAGAAAAGCATTGTTTAATATGCCTGGACACAACCTAACATATAGTGTTTCTATGACAACACGTTCAAAGAGACCTGGAGAGGTAGATGGCAAGGATTATTATTTCGTATCAAAGGAAGAATTTGAAAATAAAATAAGAGATGGAAAGTTCCTAGAATATGCTGAATTTGTTGGCAATTACTATGGTACACCACTTGAATATGTCAACAATGATTTAGACGCAGGCAAGGAAGTAGTATTAGAAATTGAGGTTGAGGGTGCACTTCAGGTTAAGGAAAAAATGCCTGACTGTGTGATGATTTTCATCGTTCCTCCTGGAAAGCAAGCATTATATGATCGCTTAAGAAGAAGAGGAACAGAGCCTGAGGATGTTATTCAATCAAGAATTTCTAAGGCCAATAGAGAGTTTAAGAAGGCTTATTTATATGACTATATTGTAGTAAACGACGATGTAGATAACGCTGCTAATCGTATTATGGCTATTATTAGAGCTGAGCATGCTAAAACTAGCCGTAGTATCTACAAGTATATGGAGTTAATTGGAGAAAGCGACAATTAATTGTAGAATTTTGTCGAAATATGTGATATAATAAGTTTTGGGAAAGGGTTGGTAGTAGATTATGGCAAGTAAAAATAATTATGATGGAATGAGAGATCCATCTGTAGACTTATTATTAGAAAAGATTGATTCTAAATATAAGCTTGCATTTGCCGCAGCACGTCGTGCTAAAATTATTGTAGAGGAAGATTGGACTGCTTTAGAAAATCCTACATGTGTTAAGCCAATTGGACAAGCATTAGAGGAAATTCTTGAAGATAAGACTAAGATGACTTTTAAGAAACTATAACAAATTATGGCTAATGTATGTTAGCCATTTTTTTCTACAAGGAGTTACTATGAGTATAATAGATGACAAATTAAAGATTTTACCTGATAGTCCAGGCTGTTATCAAATGCTTGATGAAAATGGTGTTATCATTTATGTAGGTAAGGCTAAAAACTTAAAAAATAGAGTTAGAAGCTATTTTCACGGTGCTCATAACGCAAAGACTACCGCACTGGTTTCAGAAATATGTGATTTTAATTATGTTATTACTAAATCAGAGCTAGAGGCATTGGTATTAGAAATTAATATGATTAAGGAATATGATCCTAAGTATAATATTATGCTTACCGATGATAAAACATATCCTTATATTGCCTTAACAAACGAACCTCATCCGCGACTTTTAGTTACAAGAAATCAAAGAAAGAAAAACTTTGCAAAATATTATGGTCCTTATCCCAATGTTAAGGCTGCAAGAGCAACTGTTGATTTGCTTAATAGAATTTATCCACTTAGAAAATGCTATAACATTCCTAAAAAGGAATGCTTGTATTATCATATGAATCAATGCTTAGGTCCTTGTATTTTTAAGGATAAGCTTGATTATTCTGATTATAAGCTAAAGATTAATCGTTTTTTAAATGGTGATGCTAAGGAGGTAATTGATTCTCTTAGGGATAAGATGCAAATTGCCTCTGATAATTTAGAATTTGAAAAAGCAGTAGAATATCGAGATTTGATTATATCAATAGAAAATACAATTGCTAAGCAAAAGATATCTATTAATGATTTGACATCTAGAGATTATATAGGTGTATATACAGATGATGATGATATTTCAATAAATATCATTATTACTAGATTAGGTAATATAGTTCAAAATCATCAAACTATATTTAATAATATAAATGACTCTGATGATGTTATAACCTATCTTCACCAATTTTATGAGCTTAATGACAAGCCAAAGGAAATTTCTATTTTAGGCTTTGATAAGGGCTTATTACTAGAAGCATTAGGAATCGATGTAGTTGATGCTAAAATTGGTAAGAAAAAAGAAATTTTAGATATGGCAATGTATAATGCAAAATTTAATCTTGAAAATTCACGAAACATGTATAGAAATAAGGTTCTTAAAAAGAAGGAAACAATTGATGAGCTAGGTTTACTGCTTGGTATTCCTACACCATATCGAATTGAGGCCTTTGACAATTCTAATTTATTTGGTGAATATCCTGTATCAGCGATGGTTTGTTATATCAATGGTGTAAAGGCACCAAAGGAATATCGTAAATATAAAATAAAGACTGTAAGTGGTCCAAATGATTATGAGTCTATGAAGGAGGTAATCTATAGAAGATATTTAAGATTACTAATGGAGGATCAAGCTCTTCCTGATTTGATTGTAATGGATGGTGGACAAATACAGGTACATGCTGCTAAGGATGTATTACAATCATTAAATCTAGATATTCCAGTAATGGGAATCCAAAAGGATAATAACCATAAGGCAACTATTATTTTCTATGATGAAAAGCTAATTTCAATCGATAAAAACAGTAGTGTATTTTTACTACTTGCAGACATATCTCAAACTGTTCATGATTTTGCAATAAGCTTCTATAGAAGCTCTAAAACAAAGGGTATTTTCTCTTCAATTTTGGATGATATTAAAGGCTTAGGACCAAAGAAGAAGGAACAGCTTCTTAAGCATTTTGTAACTATCGATAAGATTAAGAATGCGTCTGTAGAGGAGATAGTAAAGGCTGGAATAAACGAGGCCTTAGCAAGAAGCATTTATGAATATTTTAATAGAGAAGAATAAAAAATGTCCTCAAGTTATACTTGAGGACTTTCTTCATTTATTTGGTTTATATTTTCTTCTAATTTTTCAAATTTTAGTCTATTTACTAATCCTTTATTAAGCTTGATATCAATGTATCCTAGAATCGATACAAGAAGACCTCCAGCTGCATCAAGCATTAAATCCTTCATTGTATCAAATAGTGCATCTCTACCTACAAGGCCTACGCCTGAAATGTTGTCCTGATATCTTTGCATATTTGTTCCGTTTATGGTATCTGCAAGCCACTCGACTATCTCCCATATTGAACCGCACATTAGGGTAAATGAGAAAACAAATATTGCAGCAAAGCCAGCACCAAGCTTAAAACTTTTAACATGCTCATTACCATTACAAAGGTTTATAATCATAAAGCCTATACAGCCTAGAATAACTCCACTCATTGTATGAAGCATGCTGTCCCACCATCTATACTTAACGTAAAAGTCTCCTATCTCACCAAGAATTAATGATAGTGTTGCAAATACTATATATATAATTTCTACTGCAGTTGGGATATTAATTTTCCATGCCTTTTCAACAATCATCGGAATATATGAAGAAATCAAAAATGCAAATGCCATTAATGAATTAAAAATCATTCTACTTCGTGATTCATCATTTTCTGTAATAAAGATTTCAACTATTGAAGCGATCAATATACCTACAGCTAATATTTGCTGGATTAAAAATAATATTTTCGTTGATATCTTTCTTTTTGATTTTTTTTGTTTCATATATGTAGCACCAACCTTTAAGGACAAGCATATTATATCAAATGTTTTGATACAAATAAAGTAATAATTTGTTTCATTTTAGTTTTTAATATTATT
>JAZNYN010000111.1:0-1713 GCA_045594405.1 Anaeroplasma sp. | reverse complement strand
GCATCTACATCTAAGATAACAGTATGATATGTACTCATATCTACATTAAATGCAGTGCCATCATTTACACTAAGCTTTACTAATCCATCACCAGTAAGCTTTAATACCGGCTTTGAATATGTATCGCCCATATTGATGATCTCAGCAAACCAGCTTTCAACTGCCATAGTAAACTGGCTAGCAAGTGTAGTACCAGATGGAATATAGATATATAATGTGCTGCAAGCTATACTTTCAGCTTGAGCAGTTTTTATTGATACAGTTTTATTGGCTGTAACATTAAGTAATGTACCTCCTAATGCATCATTGGCATTTTCTTTTACAATACTCATTGCTACATACTGGCTGTTAGTGCCTGAGCTGATGCACTTGATGATCCATTGCCCAGCATGAGCAACAAATCTCTTTAATGGTATATAAAACTCTGTATCTGCTGATGCAGTACCATTAAGAGTAACCATATTACCATTACTGGCAACTGTTATACCATTCTTCATTTCAGCATAGCTAAGAGCATCAAAGAGCTGATTTGTAATCACTCTTCTTTTGCCCTCTTCTACTGCTGAATATTTGAAAGGCTGTACATGAAATGTTACCTTAGCTGTACGATATCTAACCAACCTTTCAAAATCTATCTGCTCTACTATCTTATATCTATAGTATTTATCCGGCTCATTAGAAAAAATAACAGTACCCTCTGAATCAAAATACTGTATCAGCTGATCTATATTAAAATTACCAAATAAACCTATATCCATTTCCTTATCATATGCAGAATAGCCCAGCTCAGTGATCACATCACCATCTCTACCATCATATGTACTTATTTCTGTTCGCTTTAGTGGCTTTGATACTGCTGGTAATTCCTGAATCATTAAGCCATTTATTTCATTACTCTTTCTGCCATTCAAAATTATGTAATTCATAAACAGCCTCCTATGCATAGATGATTCTTGTAACTGTTCGCTCAACAAAATGCCCTGCTACTTCATCATCAAGCTCAATCTTCATCTGAGATAAAGCCTGTTTAAAAGCATCAACAGGATTCATTGCAGCACTATCATACCTTGCACCATTTACACCATCAGATGTAAGATCAAAGCTTTTTGGTATTGCATTACCCATATCTGTTTCTACTTTTTTCATTTCATCAGTAAAACCAACACCAATACCTAAAGCAAGATTTTTACCAATCTCTTCTTCATACAGCTTTGATGGTGAAGCAATCTTAAATAGCTTTTTCAGAAAAGATGTTACACTGCCTACCCAGCTTCTTATTCTAGACTTTATCCAGCTAGTGCCATTGCTAATACCATTCCAGATACCTTTTACCAGATTCAAACCAATGTTGCCTAAATTTGAAAAACCATTTTTAACAGCATTCTTTACTCTATCTACTAATGCTTTGGCTTTATCAACTGCACTTGAAACACCTTTTGCTATCCCTGATGCAAAGCTTTTAACCGCTTCAAATGCAGCACTTAACAATTTGCTAGGCAATTCTCTAATCTTTTTAAGTATTGCAGATACAATCTTACCGGCTGCTTTAGTAGCTTCATTAAGCCCTTTCAGGATTCCTAATGCGAGCTTACCTATCATCTTCAAGCCCTGAGCTAACATCAAAGCCGGCACACCAGCCACGATCTTAAGAAGCCCATTGATGATATCACCTAATGCACTAAGCAATGATGGTAATGCCTGAATAAATCCAGC
>JAZNYN010000110.1:0-4135 GCA_045594405.1 Anaeroplasma sp. | reverse complement strand
TAATGATATAAATAATCAAAATTGCTATATTTTAGAAAATAACGAAGCTATTATAGGAACTATGACAATCATTATTGGTGATGATGAAAACTATTATGAAATAGATGGAAAATGGCTAACTAGCAGGCCATATGCTCAGATTCATCGTATAGCTATTAAAAATGAGTATCACCATCAAAAATTAGGAGTTTATATGCTTATGCAAGCAGAAAAAATAATTAAAGAAAAAGCTATCAGCTCAATCAAAGTAGATACTCATAAGGCCAATATTCCGATGATTAAAACATTAGAGGAATTAGGCTATACCTATTGTGGCGTAATAGTTCTTAAAAGAACAAAAGAGGATAACCTTAGAAATGCATATGAAAAAGAGATTTAATCTCTTTTTTTTAAAAGAAAAAACCATTTGAAATTAATCAAATGGCATTATTTTTTTATTGTCTGATACCGTGACAGAATTTATATTTCATACCACTTCCACATGGACATGGCTCATTAGCACCAACCTTAGCAAACTTCTTATCCTTTACTACTGGTGCATTCTTTTTTACAGTGTTTTGATCTTGGTTAGTTGATAATCCCTTCAATGTATCCTCATCCTTAGGTTGTGTTTCAACTCTCTTTTGAATACCGAATGTTGTGTGCATTGCAGTGATTAGAATTTGCTCGTTCATATTCTTATTTAAACGATCAAATCTTTCATAACCCTCACGTTGATATAATTCAAGTGGGTTTGTTTGAGCATATGCCTGTAGACCAATACTTTGACGTAAGCCAGCCATATCATCAATATGCTCTCTCCAGTTTCTATCTAAGATTGGAAGAATAACTCTCTTGATTTGGAATTGAATATTCTTTTCAATTACATCTGGTTGTTGATCCTTAACCTCTTGAGGAATAGCCTTATCTAGAATGTCTCTTAGGAATGCTAATCTTGCATCAATATCGTCTGATGCAATCTTAAATAGGTGCTCAACAATTTCCTTATCATCCTCAAGGTCTCTAACCTTATTAACATCAACCATATTAGGTCTAAATAGCTTACCATTATATAATTGACAAAGCTTATCATCATCAAATTGATCCATATTCATAAATTCTTCTACTGTTGCAGAAATAGATGACTTAACTAATGTCTTTAGTAATTCTTCAAGCTTTTCAGCTTTGATTACTTGTGTACGCTCAGCATAGAAAATTTCTCTTTGACGACGGATAACATCATCATACTTTAAAACGTTCTTACGTGAATCGAAGTTAATACCCTCAATCTTAGTTTGTGCCATAGTAACAAGCTTAGTAAGCATATTGTTTTCAAGTGGTTGAGATTCATCACCATCAGACATATATCTAATTGTCATTGCTAATCTTTGCTTAAATGATTCACCACCGAAGCGTGCAATCAAATCATCCTCAGTTGAAATGAAGAATCTTGAATAGCCTGGGTCACCTTGACGACCAGAACGTCCTCTTAACTGATTATCAATACGACGAGATTCAAATCTTTCAGTACCTAATACTGCAAGACCACCAAGCTCCTTAACACCCTCGGCAAGCTTAATATCGGTACCACGACCAGCCATGTTTGTAGAAACTGTAATCGCACCAATTTCACCAGCATGCGCAATAATTTCAGCTTCTCTTTCATGGTTCTTAGCATTTAATACCTCATGAGGTAATCTTTCTTTATTTAATAATCTATGAACTAATTCAGATGTTTCAACGTTAGCTGTACCAATTAGAATAGGCTGACCCTTAGCATGACGCTCCTTAACCTCTCTAATTAACGCAGCAAACTTATAATCCTTAGTTAAGAATAATAAATCAGGTGCATCATTTCTAACAACTGGACGGTTAGTAGGTATTTCTGCAACATACATGTTATAAATATTTCTAAATTCTTCTTCCTCTGTCTTAGCTGTACCTGTCATACCAGAAAGCTTTGTATACATTCTAAAGAAGTTTTGGTAAGTGATTGTCGCAACAGTAATTGTTTCCTTCTTAATCTCAACATTTTCCTTTGCTTCAATCGCTTGATGTAAGCCCTCAGAGAATTGACGCCCCTTAAGTATACGACCTGTAGATGCATCAACGATTAATACTGCACCATCTTGGACAACATATTCCTTACCATCAGCAAAAATATAGTTAGCCTTTAATGCGTTTGAAATACGATGTACTAATAAAGTATTTTCAACATCGTAAATATTTTCAACTCTAAAGAATTGTTCAGCCTTATCAACACCTGAAGATGTTAATGAAATAGTTCTTGATTCAATATCAATTGTATAATCATCCTCAGTTAATGCCTTAACAAATACATCAGCCTTCTCATATAAACCATTATCATCCTTAGTTGGACCAGAAATGATAAGTGGTGTACGAGCATCATCAATTAAGATTGAGTCAACCTCATCGATAATTGCATAATTTAAACCATATAATTGTGTAACCTCTTCATAATTAGGCACCATATTATCACGTAAATAATCGAAGCCTAACTCAGAGTTTGTTGAATATAAAATATCACAAGCATATGCTTCACGCTTTTGTTGTCTAGTTAATTCTCTTAGATTTAAACCAACAGTTAAGCCTAAGAAACGATAAATATCACCAATTTCACCATTAGCTTCACGACCAGCAAGGTATTCGTTAACTGTAACGATATGAACACCCTTACCAGTTAATGCATTTAAATATGCAGGGAAAACAGCAGTTAATGTTTTACCTTCACCAGTTTTCATTTCCGCAATATTACCACCATGAATTGCTGCACCACCACATAATTGTACGTGGAATGCCTTCATGCCTGTAACACGATAAGCTGCTTCTCTTGCAACAGCAAATGCTTCAACTAAAATATCTTCTAAAGATTTACCATTAGCTAATAGCTCCTTAAAGTATGGTGTTTTTTCCTTTAATTCATCATCAGATAATGCTTGCATCTGCTCATCTAAAGCTTCAATCTTGGTTGCAAGCTTATCACAGCGCTTCATCTCTTTGTATCCTGAATCAAATAATGCTTTCTTTAATCCCATAAAAAATCAATCCTAACTTAATATCGTTTGAGCTTACATAAAACCCATCTTATATATTTTACAATAAAACCTCATAAATTACAACATTATATTATTTTAATATAATATTCAAAACAAAATAAAATGGGGCTAAAGCCCCATAAATATTTACTTTGTTGTTGTTTCAATGATGGCATAATTACCATCTTCTCTTAAATAAATAACGTTTGTCTTTTTAGTTTCTTTGTCTTGATAGATAAAGAAGTCATGACCTAGAAGCTCCATTTGATCTAATGCTTCTTCTGAAGTCATAGGGACAAGATCAAGGAATTTAACTCTCTCAAATCTTTCATCTTGGTCTTCGTTAACACCAACGCTACGAATGCCTTGCTTGCCCATTTTACTCTTTGCCTTATCATTATATCGACGTAGCTGTGCAACTAGCTTATCAATAACCTGATCAATAGCCGCATTAATTTCAACGTCTTGTACCTCGGCACGAAGAATAATATTTTTGGCTGGAATTGTAACTTCAACCTTATGATATGACTTATAAACCTTGCATACAACGCGGGCTGAAGCATTTTCATAGTCTCTTAGTAAGTCCTCTAACTTTCCTAGCTTTTTAATTGCATAGTCCTTAGTAGACTCAGATGGAATAAAACCATTCTTTCCTACAATTTCTACCTTCATATTTTTCATCTCCTTTTCTAATTTCATTATAGCACGAGATTTAAACGTTTTCAAGATTTTGTTAAATAACAAAATTATAGCTTAAATACATTTTGAGCCTGTAATCCCTTTTGTCCAACTACTAAATCAAATTCTACTAGCTGACCCTCATTTAAGGTTTTAAAGCCTTCATCTAAAATTGAGCTATAATGAACGAAAATATCATCGTAATTTTCCTTAACTATAAAGCCATACCCCTTTTCATTATTAAACCATTTTACTTTACCAACTAACATCATAATTCCTCCTTAAAATTCTAGTTTTATCATACTCAAAATCACCTTTAATAAGCAAGAAAAATCGTTCTAAAAAGTTCGACTATTTTCGTAAATAACAACAAAAAATGTATATATTTTTTTGAAATAATTTACTATATAAATCAATTGTTT
>JAZNYN010000109.1:0-6891 GCA_045594405.1 Anaeroplasma sp. | reverse complement strand
AATTGAAGATGAATTTTCATTTTCTACACTTGATAAGAAATGTGTAGTATATGATGGAGCTTCTAATCTACAAGAAGCAATAGATGTGCTTAAGCCAAATGAGGTATTAGTCATTGATGGTGTATATGAGATTATTTCCTTGTTTTTAAGAAATAATACAACAATATATCTTACTAAAAATGCAAAGCTTATTGGTGAGAAGGATAGATATAAATTTCCGATATTAAAAGCTGACGAGTATTTGAATGATAAACCATTAGGTACATGGGAAGGAAGAGCTGATGACTCGTTTTCATCTATAATTACAGGGCTAGGGGTTAGTAATGCAGTAATTTATGGTGAGGGTATTATCGATTGTGAGGCTCAAAAAACAGATTGGTGGGTTGACCATAGAACCATGAGAGGTGCAAGACGTCCTAAGGGTATATTTTTACACACATGTAGGAATGTTACCTTAATGGGAATTAGAGTGTGCAACACTCCATCTTGGAATCAGCACCCTTTTTATTGTCAAAATATTAGCTATATAGATATTAGATTAACTAATCCAGCTAATTCACCAACAACAGATGGAATAGATCCAGAGTCTTGCGATGATGTAAAAATCATTGGTGCTATAATTAGTGTTGGTGATGACTGTATTGCAGTAAAATCAGGCAAGATAGATTTTGCAAAAAAATATCAAACACCATCTAGTAATATTATTATTAGAAATTGCTTGATGCTTGATGGACATGGTAGTGTTACCCTTGGTTCTGAAAATAGTGGTGGAATACATAATTTAAAGGTTTCTAAATGTGTATTTAAATCGACTGATAGAGGCTTAAGAATAAAAACTCAAAGAACAAGAGGTAATCTTGCTGTCATTGAAAATGTAAGCTTTAATAATATAATTATGAATGATGTTAAGGTTCCATTTGTAATTAATTCATTTTACAAGGCGGGAAATGATGTTATAGATTATCGCTTTGATAGAGGATATAGAGAATTTGATGATGAAACTCCAATTCTTAGAAGCTTTTGCTTTGAAGAAATTAAATGTATTGATACATCCTTTGGTCTTGGATATTTTTTAGGCTTACCTGAATCAAAGATAGAAAAGGTAACATTAAAAAATATTGAGGTTAGCTATAAGGCTGATGCAAAGCCTGGTGTTATGGCTATGACAAAGGAAAATGAACAATTTTTAAAAATTGGTATTTATGCGTCAAATGTTAAGTGCTTAATATTAGATAATGTAAAATATGTGAATGAACCATTAGATGATATGATACTAGATAATGTTGATAAGGTGGTAGTAGAATAATGAATTTATGGGATGTGTTTTTATTTGCTTTTAATGCAATAATGCCTATTATTTTATTAATAGTAGTAGGATACCTTTTAAAAAGAATAGGCTTCTTAAAGGAAGACTTTCTTAAAATGGCGAATAAGTTTGTATTTAATGTTTGCTTGCCATGCTTACTATTTATAAATGTATATTCTATCGGATCATTTTCTGAAATAAATTGGTCTGTAGTTATTTATTCTGAAATTGCGATAATTATTTTCTTTTTTATTGGTATGCTATTTGTTAAGCTTTTTGTTAAGGATGCTAAGCAGAAGGGTGTCATCCTACAATGTGTATTTAGATCTAATTTTGCGATAATAGGTCTATCCTTAGCTCAAAGTCTAGGTGGTGAAGAAGGAATGAAGGTTGCGGCAATTCTATCAGCCTTTTCAATTCCTACATTTAACATTTTAGCTGTTCTTGCTTTATCTATGTATAATGATGGTAAGGCTGACATTAAGAAGGTTTTATTAAATATAGTTAAAAACCCATTAATAATTGGTGTTGTAGTTGGCTTAGTATTTTTGGGTATAAGAAGCTTAATTCCTTATGAGAATGTAATTAATTATACTGTTGATCAATTAACATTAGAAATAGTTGAAACTACTGTAAGAAAATATGCATTTACTTTAAAGGATAATCTTCCATTTTTGTATAAATCAGTAGAAAATATATCAAAGATTGCGTCTCCATTAGCTTTAATTGTTTTAGGTGGTACATTTAACTTCCAAACTGTAAAGGGTATGATAAAGGAAATCATTTATGGTACATCTGCTAGAATATTAATTGTTCCTGGTGCTGCAATATTTACTGCAGTCTTGCTTTCAAAATATACTAACCTTATTTCATTTGATAAAACAGTTTATCCAGCATTGATTGCTTTATTCGGGTCACCTGTTGCTGTATCATCAGCAATTATGGCACAAAATATGGACAATGATGGAGAGCTAGCTGGCCAGCTTGTTGTATGGACATCACTATTTTCAATTTTAACGATTTTTATATTTGTTGTAGTTTTAAGAGCAATTGGACTATTATAAATTAATCTTTAAAATTAATATATAATTTGATATAATAGTTTTATACATTTAAAACAAGAGGTATTTGTATGGAAGTAGTAAAGGATTTAGTTCTTGATGAAGAACGTGCATTATATAATAAGCAGCAATTAAATGTAGTAAATTGTAGATTTGATGGTCCAAAGGATGGGGAATCAGCATTAAAGGAATGTGAATTAATCCATGTTCGAAATTCATTCTTTAATCTTCGTTATCCATTTTGGCATACAAAAAAGGTTTCGTTAGAAAATAGTGAGCTTACAGAAAATTGTAGAGCTGCGTTTTGGTATTGTGTATTTACAAAGGTTAATCATTCTACACTTCATGGTATTAAGGCCTTTAGAGAGTGTAAGCTAACATTGATTGCTGAAAGTGACATCGATTCAAAGGAATTTTGTTGGAAGTGTAGTAGATTTAATATTAGAGATTCTAAAATTAATTCTGAATACTTTGCATTTGAATCTCAATATGTTTATTGTGAAAACATTGATTTTACAGGTAAGTATTCCTTCCAATACTGTAAGAATGTTATTGTTAAGAATTCTAAGCTTAAGACAAAGGATGCCTTCTGGCATACAAATGGTGTTAAGGTATATGACTCAGTTTTAGAAGGAGAATATCTTGGATGGTATAGTAAAAACCTAACATTGATTAGATGTCATATTAAAGGAACTCAGCCATTATGCTATTGTAAAAATCTAAAGCTTATTGATTGTACAATGGAGGATACTGATCTTGCGTTTGAATATAGCTCTGTTAAGGCAGATATCAATGGTAATATAGTTAGTGTTAAGAATCCTTCAAAGGGATTTATCATTGCTGATTCAATTGGAGAAATCATTCATGAGGATGATAAATATAAAGGAAAATGTAAGATTACAACAAGAAATAATGACTAGTTTACAAAAACTAGTCTTTTTATTTGTGAAATTTTATTGAATTTTTATGAATTTTCATGTATACTATTATTAGATAGGGAGTGAAGCTTATGCTAGAATTAAAAAATGTTAGTAAAATTTATGCTAAATCAAATGTGAAGGCCTGTGATAATGTCTCATTAACAATTGATGATGGTGACATTTATGGCTTTATAGGGCCTAACGGTGCAGGAAAATCAACAACTATTAAATGTATTGTTGGAATTCATGATTATAATGAGGGGGAAATTTTATTAGATGGTGTATCTATTAAGGAAAATCCTTTGAAAATAAAAAAGAAGATTGCTTATGTTCCAGATAATCCTGATTTATATGAGCAGCTAACAGGTATTGAATATATAAATTTTGTATGTAATATTTATGGCATAAAGGATAATATGGATGAGCTAGTACATAAATATGCTCAAATGTTTAATATTGAGGAGGCTTTAGGCAGTCAAATTAAAACATATTCTCATGGTATGAAGCAAAAGGTTGCCTTAATTGCCGCGCTTGCTCATAAGCCTAAGCTATTGATATTAGATGAGCCTTTTGTAGGACTAGATCCTAAGGCATCATTTGAACTAAAGCAAATAATGAAGGAGCTTTGTGATTCTGGAACTATGATTTTCTTTTCATCACATGTTTTAGAGGTTGTAGAAAAGCTATGTAATAAAATTGCAATAATTAAAAATGGTAAGATAGTGGCTAGTGGTACTGTTGATGATGTTATAGGTGATTCATCATTAGAAGAAGCATTTATGGAGCTATATAATGAGTAATACATTTGAACTAATTAAGGTATTTTTAAAGGTAAGGCTTGATACCAGAAAAATGAAAAAGGATAAGGGTAAGACAATAACCTTTGGTGTATTTATTCTACTGATGGGATTATTGTTTACATTCATATCAGTTGTGTACAATATTCTATTTTCAATGATGTTTAGGGAATTTGGATTAGAGATTATTCATTCAACAATTATAATGTGTGGCTTGGGTTCTCTATTAATATTAACGACATCAATTGGTCAGGTTAAGTCGATTTTTGTTGGTAAGGATTATGATATTCTTGCTAGTATGCCACTAACTAAAAGACAGATAATCACAGCCAAATTATCAGCCTTTTATTTATCTGAATTTTTATTTTCTGCAATTATTATGATTCCTAATATTGTCATAAATACTGTTTTATGGCAGGATCTTTTATTCATCCCAGTAGGAATAATTATTATGCTTTTACTACCAGTATTTCCAATAGTTGTTTCTTGTATTGTTGGAACACTTGTGTCATTGTTTGCAGAAAGAAGTAAATTTGGTAATATTATTACTACAATTTTATATGTGTTGTTTTTCGTTGTGGTGATGAGTATGACAATACTGTTTGAAACAAATGGTGGAACAGATGAAGCTCAGGTGTTAGGTATGACAACTATGTTTAAGGCCTTGAATCCTACTAATTATTTACTTGAGCTTGCATATACTAAGAGCTTTGCTTTTTATACGTTATATATAGCAATAAATATTGTACTTTTAGTAGCTGTGATTTTATTCCTTACCCTTTCATATACAAAGCTTCATGATTTAATTGAGGGAGCAAAATCTAATGTTAAATATGAAAGAAAAACATTAGAAACTAAAGGACAGTTTAAGACTTTAGCTGGAATTGAGTTTAAAAGATTATTTAGCTCAAAAATGTATTTTATGAATTCATCTATGGGTGCTATAATGATTATAATTATGAGTGTAATTTTTGTAGTATCATCAAAGGAGAGCTTAGAAGCATTAATTGATATTAATAGCTTTGCGCATTTTGTTGTAATAATATCAATGCTTGTACTTGGTATTCAAACACCTGCAGCCTGTTCAATAAATATAGAAGGAAAAAATTTCTGGATTGTAAAGCATTTACCGATAAATTATAAAACTTATTCAAAAGTAAAGCTTTTTGTATCTAGTGTAGTTCTTGGTGTAGGTGCACTAATCTCAAGTATAATATTTATTGTTTTCCTTAAGCCAAACCTTATTCAAGTTGTTGCAATAATTTTTATCCCGCTATTATTTGTATTTATTGCCTCAAGCATTGGATTAATAATTAATCTATATTTTTATAAGCTTAATTATCAAAACGAGGTTGAAGCAGTCAAAAATTCGGCGTCAGTATTTATTTCTATGCTTGCTGGCTTTGTTTTGGCAGTGATATTTGCAGTAGCATTAGTTTTATTATCATTCATAAATACACTTATGGCAGTTTGTGTAACTATAGGCTTGATGAGTATCGTAGTAATAGTTTTATATTTAATTAATATAAATATTATTGAAGGAAGAATTCAAGCTATCGAGCAATAAAAGATATTGACTAGTATTATACATACTAGTCTTTTTTATTTGTTATAATCATAATATTAACATGGTGATTAAAAATGAAAAAGCTTCATTTATTATTTGTATTTTGTATTTGTGCTTTAAGCCTTGGAGGAAGCTTTGTTAATAATGATTCAGCACATATAGTTTTAGAAGCAAGCACTAAAAGGATTTTAAAGGGTGAAAATATAGATAAAAAGCTTTTAGTTGCATCAACCGCTAAGATACTTACAGCTATTACAGTTATTGAAAATTATGATTTGGATGAAAAACTATGTGTAAATAAGGCAGATACAATATCTATAGGCTCAAAGGTTTATTTGAAAGAAAATGAACTGATAACTAGAAGAGACC
Organism: Anaeroplasma sp.; assembly: GCA_045594405.1. Taxonomy (GTDB): domain Bacteria; phylum Bacillota_I; class Bacilli_A; order Acholeplasmatales; family Anaeroplasmataceae; genus Anaeroplasma. Next base: position 871 of record JAZNYN010000109.1, on the reverse strand, counting down.
TATTATATGCATTGATATTAAGAAGTGCTAATGACGCGGCATCTGTATTAAGCAATAATGATGATCAAGCCTTTATTAGGCTAATGAATGAAACTGCAAAGAAAATTGGAATGCATAATTCTACGTTTGAAAATTCAAGTGGATTAGATGAAAGAGAATATAATTTATCAACAGCCTATGATATGGCATTATTAGGAGCATATGCATCACAAAATGAAACCTTTACCTCAATAGCCTCCTCCCATATATATAAATGTAAGACGGATATATCCTCGTATGTCTTCACAAACAAGCACAAGCTCGTTAAAGAAAATGATGATTTTGTATGGGGAAAAACAGGCTTTACAAAAAAGAGTAGTAGAATTCTTTTGTCAAATTATAAGAAGGATAATATGGACCTAATTATTGTAACAATCAATGATAGTGACGACTGGAACAATCATAAAAAGCTAGCTTCAAATTTAGAGGAATATAGCTTTGTAACATTATACAAAAAGGGTGTTTACGATACAAAATTAGATATCGAATATTATCTTTTTATTGAAGAAGATATAGTTATTCCAGTGTTAGAAAATGAATTTGAGGATATAAGTATATGTTTTATTTTAAAGAATAACAGCGCTCAACTAAAGGTGTATTATGCCGACGTTTTGATCATGAAAAGAAATATAGAGGTATATTATAAAAATACATTTGACCCTGATTTGTTGTTGAATGTAATACTTTAAGAGTGTAAATAAATACTTTTTTGTTACAAATGTAATGCAAAAATCATTGCAGGATTTGCAATACAAATAAATGTGCAATCATAATTTCACGAATAAAAACATACAAAAAATGCAAAAAAAAGTAAAAATAAGTAAAATGAATT
>JAZNYN010000108.1:0-4255 GCA_045594405.1 Anaeroplasma sp. | reverse complement strand
TATTAAGGTTAATAATAAAGATGTCAGTAGAAATTATATTTTAAAGGCTGATGACATTATTTCAATTATTGAGAATGAAGAAATTGATTTTTTACCTGATAATAAAAAGCTTGATATAATTTATGAGGATGATTATTTACTAATTGTTAACAAGCCATCTGGATTGATTGTTCATCCAGATGATAAGAGTAAAAATGGAACACTATGCAATATTGTTAGTAATTATTATCATAAAAAGGGGTATGACTTATCTATAAAATATGCCCATAGAATAGATATTGATACATCTGGTATAATTATCTTTTGTAAGGATATGCTAACGCAAGCATATATGAATGATATTATTTCAACACATACGTTAGAAAGATATTATTTATGCTTAGTATCTGGTTATTTAAAGGATAAGAAGAGTACTATAAATTTACCTATAGGTGAGGATAGACACCATAAGTCGAGAAGAAGAGTTTCTAAGACTGGTCAGGCTGCAATAACTCACTATGAGGTTATTAAGGAGCATAATGGTTTTTCAAAGCTGTTGGTTAAGCTTGAAACTGGAAGGACTCATCAAATAAGAGTTCATATGTCACATATTGGTCATCCATTATTAGGTGATGAGCTATATGGAGGAAGTATGAAAAAAATCAAGAGGGTAGCTCTTCATTCTTATTTGGTAAGATTTACTCATCCGGTTACTAATAAAAAAATAGAGCTTACTAAAAAACCACCTTATGATTTATTACAATTAATGGGAGATGATTAGAATGCTTTTTGGTAAGCATATTAATAAGTATTATTTAAAATATATCCATTATTTTCTTGTTGGTTTAATAGCACTATTAGCTGTTAATTATTTTCAATTAGAAATTCCAGAGATATGTAAAAATTTAATTGATAGTATCCAAAAGGGTACATTACTTGAATCTAATGTGTTAGTTGATGCGATGATTTATTTAGGTATCATTGCTATTATAATGTTTATGGGCCGCTTTGGATGGAGATTTTTTATAGTAGGTACATCTGAAAGAATTGAAGCTGATATTAGAGAGGAAATGTTTATTCATTCTGAAAAGCTTTCAAACCAATATTATAAGGAGCATAAAACTGGTGCTTTATTAGCTTTATTTACTAATGACCTTCAGGTTATTAAAAATAGCTTTGGTATGGGTATTATTATGCTTGTAGATGCATTATTTTTAGGTACACTAGCAGTTATTAAAATGTTTACTAATAACTGGGTGCTAGCATGCTTTTCATTAGTACCAATGGCACTAATTGCAGTACTTGCTATATTTGTTGGTAGAGTAATGGAAAAGAAGTTTAAGGCTCGTCAAGAGGCCTATGAGCAAATGAGTGATTTTACACAGGAAAACTTTAGTGGTATTGCTGTTGTAAAGGCGTTTGTTAAGGAGCTTATCGAAATTAGACATTTTGCAAAGACTAATAAGAACAATTATGATAAGAATATGGATTTTATTAAGTTTGCTGTATTACTACAGGTTTTAATGTCTTTAGTAATTAGTACTATTATTGTTGTTATTATTGGTGGTGGCGCTTATTTTTGTATTAATGGCTTTAATGGTGATGAATACACTAGTGGTAGCTTATGGGAATTTATTTTATTATTTAATTCTACTATTTGGCCATTTATGGCAGTATCAGAATTAATTAATTTAAGAGCTCAAGGTAAGGCTTCATTAAATCGTATTGAGGAGCTATTAAATAAGGAGCCTGATATTGTAGACGAAAATGTAGTCGATATTGATGCGATCAAGGGTAAGATCGAGTTTAGAAATTTAAACTTTATGTATCCAGATGGAACAAATCATGCACTTGAAAATATTTCGTTTACTATCAATCAGGGTGAAATGGTTGGTATTATTGGTAAGACTGGCTGTGGTAAAACAACATTGGTTGATTTACTTTTACGAACATACAATGTAGAAGAAAATACGATTCTTATTGATGATGTAGATATTATGAGATTACCATTTAAAAAGGTAAGAGAATCAATAGGCTATGTACCTCAGGATAATTTCTTATTCTCTGATACAATTGCAAATAATATTGCCTTTGCCTATGAGAGCATAGATGCTGAAACTATTGAAAGTGCAGCAAGGTATGCAGATGTACATAATAATATTAGTGAATTTACTGAGCAATATGAAACTGTATTAGGTGAACGTGGTGTTACTTTATCTGGTGGTCAAAAGCAAAGAGTAAGTATTGCAAGAGCTTTAATTAAGGATCCAGCGATTTTAATTTTTGATGATTCAGTATCAGCAGTCGATACTAAAACAGAGGAAACTATCCTAAATAATTTAAGACAATTAAGAGTTAATAAAACTACAATTATGATAGCTCATAGAATATCTACAGTTGAAACATTAGATAAGATTGTCCTAATAGATGATGGTAAGGTATTAGCTGTTGGTACTCATGCTGAGCTTATAGAATCAAATGAGCTTTATAAGGAAATGGTTTATCTTCAATCACTTGAAGAAGCAGTGAATGGAGGTGAGGCTTAATGCAAAAATTTGATGATAATAAGAATATCAAGGCTTATAAGGATAATAAGCTAATGAAGAAGCTTTACAAGTATTTTAAGCCTCATATTGGAACATTTATTTTTTCTATCCTTTTAACCTTTATTGTTGTTCTTGCAGATTTATTGCCTGCAACTTTATTTGGTAAAACAATAGGTGTTTTAGGAAATGCAGATTTAGCTGGTGATGTTAAGATTAAACAGGTTGCAATATATTTAGCAATATATATTGGTGTAATAATTGTTAGCTGTGTAATTAATTATTTAAATTCAATTATCCTACAACGTGCTGGACAAAAAATAATGGTTAATCTAAGAGAGGATGTATTTGTTCATATTGAAAGCCTATCAATCGCTCAAATTAATTCAACTCCAGTAGGTAAGCTAGTAACAAGAGTAACATCTGATACAAACGCAATTAATGAATTATTTACAAGTGTAATTGTTAATTTAATTCGTTATGCATTGACTTTAATTTCAGTTGTTGTTATTATGCTAACAATTAGTCCGATATTAACATTATATCTATTTATTGTTGTTCCATTCTTAGTGGTTTTATCAGTAGTATTTAGAAAGCTTTCTCGTAAACAATATCGTAAGGTTAGAGGTTGTGTATCTAATGTAAATGCATTCTTATCAGAAAATATATCTGGTATGAAGATAACACAAATATTTAACCAAGAGGAAAAAAAGCTTAATGAATTCAGACAAAAGAATAATGAGCTTAAGAAAAATTCTATTAGACAAACAGTAATATTTGGTGTATTTAGACCATTGATATTTGTTCTATTTATTGTTTGTCAAATTATAGTGTTATATAATGGCTACTTATTAATTGTTGCTGGAACATTGATTGTAGATAGCTATGTTGCCTTCTATCAATATATTTCAAGCTTCTTTAATCCAATTCAGCAGCTTGCAGATCAGTTTAATAGAATGCAGCAGGCCTTTGCATCAGCTGAACGTGTATTTGAAATTTTAGATACTGAAATTCAAATATTAGACGAAGAGGATGCAATAGAAATTGATCATTTTGAAGGTAAAATTGAATTTGATCATGTTTGGTTTGCTTATAATGATGAAAACTGGATTTTAAAGGACGTTTCTTTCACAGTAGAACCAAAGCAAACTGTAGCCTTTGTAGGAGCAACAGGTGCTGGTAAAACAACAATTCTGGCTTTAATTGTTCGTAACTATGAAATTCAAAAGGGCGAAATTAGAATTGATGGTATTAATGTTAAAAAGATTAAGATTGAATCATTACGTAAGCATATTGGTCAAATGCTTCAGGATGTATTCTTGTTCTCTGGAACAATTAAGGATAACATTACCTTAAAGGAAGAAGCATTTACAGAAGAGCAAATCATTGAGGCATGTAAATATGTAAATGCTGATAAGTTTATTGACAAGCTTGATGGTAAATTAGATTACCAGGTTCTTGAGCGTGGTGTAAACTTTTCATCAGGTCAACGTCAGTTATTAAGCTTTGCAAGAACAATTATTCACGAGCCTAATATTATGATATTAGATGAAGCTACAGCAAACATTGATACTGAAACTGAGGTATTAATTCAGGATTCACTTGAAAAGATGATGAGTGTAGGTACAATGCTTATTGTAGCTCATAGATTATCAACTGTTCAGCATGCTAATAATATTATAGTTTTACATAAGGGTAAAATAGTTGAGCAAGGAACACATCAAAAGCTTCTT
>JAZNYN010000107.1:0-4936 GCA_045594405.1 Anaeroplasma sp. | reverse complement strand
AGAACCATATAAGGTGTCCAATATAAAGTAAACGTCTCCACAACCAACTATATAAAGTACGTCTAGCTTTATATAGTAGAACAAGTCTGATATATGCTTGTCTAAATTGATTATATCAAAATAAAGAAGTATAATATATGTATGAATTGTTCGTACTTTTATTATACGAATATATCTAATTAGGGGTGATGTAAATGAATGATTTTAATCAATATAATGTAAATGTTGAACAACAACCAATAAGTGATCCTTCCTTTGATGAAGCTGCAAAGGAAAGAAAGGCCTGTATAATTTCAGTTATAGTATATATAGCTATATTATTTGTTTTAGCATCATTTATAGCATACGCTATAGGTGTAGCATTATGTAAGCAATACAAATTAGACTTATTTACATTTATGGAATGCTTGGCTGCTACTGATTTTACTCCTTATGACCCAGTGTATTTACGTGTTTCAGCACTATGTCAGGGATGGGCTAATCTATTAGCTTACTTAATTTGTGCTGTTATTATATGTATCGTTGGGTATAAAATTTTTGTTAATGATTTTAAAAGAATTTTAGAAAAACCACTTAAATTTTTAGGGTATGTAGCTATAACAGGTATAGGATTTTTAGTAATTACTACTTTAGTTGGTATTTTATTCGGATTTTTCATTGAGGATTCAACTAATCAAGATACTATAGAAATGATTATGGGAAATGGTGGAGCTCCAACAATGATTATATCAGTAGTATTATTAGCACCGATTGTTGAGGAATTTGTCTATAGAAAAGCTATTTTTAACTTTATGAAAAAGTATGGTCCTGTTGCGTGCTATGCGATCTCAATCATATTATTTACTCTTCCACATATGATATCTACAGATGCATCTAACATATTAAATTGGTTACTTACATGTATTCCATATGCATTTAGTGGATTCTTATTATGCTTAATTTACCATAAATCAAATGAAAACATTTATGCATCAATTGCTGTTCATATGTTAAATAACATATTAGCATGTATATTGATGTTTGTTTAGGAGGAAGCTATGTTAAAGAAAAATATCAATGAATATAAGCTAAATGCATTTAATGAAATAGGAAATAAATGGCCTATATTGATTGCAGGTGATGCTAAAAATGGTTATAATGGTATGACTGTTTCATGGGGTGGTATAGGTGTTATCTGGGGCAAAAATGTTGCCTATGTATTTGTACGCGAATCTAGATACACTTATGAATTTATTGAAAAGAGTGATAGTGTTACATTGTCATTTTTATCAGATGATTATAAGGATGCAAAGGCTCTTTTTGGCAGCAAATCAGGTCGTGATTTAAATAAATTTGAAGCAACTGGATTACATCCATGCTTAGATGTAGATATGAGCTGTTACTATGTGGCAGAGGCAGAATATTGCTTTAAGATGAAAAAGCTATATAGCGTAGATTTACCATATGAATCACTAGACCAAGCTATTTTAGATAGATATTATCCTAATGGTGATATGCATAGAATGTATGTTTGTGAAATTAAGCAATATCTAGTAAAGGAAGATAATTAATGCCTATAATTGATCTACATTGTGATACAATAATGGCTCTTATGCTTGCCTCAAGAAACAATGAAAATAAAAATCTATTTTCAAATGATTTGATGCTAAGCATAGAAAAAATGAATAAAGGTAATTATATGGCACAATGTCTTGCGATGTTTGTGCCATTTACTGTAGATAATCCTTACAAGCTATGTAAGGATATGCTTGTAAGAGCGAAAGAAGAAGTAGAAGAGAATTCAAAATATATTAGATTAGCATATAACACAAACGATATAATTAATAACTACAATGAAAATAAGCTTTCTGCAATTTTAACGATTGAAGAGGGTGGGGTTGTTCAAAATAGCCTTGAAAAGCTTGAGGAATTTTATGAATTAGGTGTTAGAATGATATGCCTAAATTGGAATTTTGAAAATGGAATTGGTCATCCTAATTATGGTTTAATTTTACCATCAGGAAAGCCTGATTTTACTGTTCCAAACACAGAAAATGGTTTAACTGAATTTGGCTTTGAAATGATAAAAAGAATGAATGAATTAGGTATGATAATTGATGTTTCTCATTTATCAGATAAGGGCTTTTATGATTGTATATCAGTATCAAAATATCCTATTATTGCCTCTCATTCAAATTCAAGAGTATGCTGTAATCATGTTAGAAATTTAACGGATGATATGATAATTAAGCTTAATGAAAATGGTGGAATAATGGGTATGAATTATTGTCCGCAATTTCTTAATAATGATGATGAAATTGGTAAAAAAACTGTTCAAGAGGTAGTTCGTCACATCAAGTATATTAAGGAGCTTGTTGGTGTTGATATTATCGCATTAGGAAGTGATTTTGATGGGATTTCTAATGATATTGAGCTTAATAATGCAGGGCTTTTAAACGACCTTTTAAGCGCTTTGAGGGCTGAGGGTTTTACTGATGAGGAAATTGATAAAATCACATATAAGAACGTATTAAGGGTATTTAATGCTGTTTTAAGATAAAAAAATAGTAAAATATTTAACTTTTCTTTAGAAAAACACTAGAGAAAAGTTTTTTTTGTTGTATAATGTAAAATGAGGTATTCTAAATAGTTTATAATATTTATTTCAAAAATATTATAAAAATTACAAATTTATAACATGAAAGGGTGGTTTCTATGTTACAATTTAACAAGCAATTTGTGTTGGATGATGAAGAAGAGGTTAGGGTTTCAAAAAAGGATAGACCTAAGCGAAGAATTAGTAAAGAGCTTGGAACAATTTTAGGGATAGTAATTTTAATTGCAATAATTATTATTGTTACAGTTTTTGTTGTCAAAAACATTTCAGGCTCAAATAAGGATAATGAGTATGTAGAGGTAAGTGAATACATGTCTGATTTTGAGGTTACCTACTCTGTGGTTGGGTATGGTGAGCTTGGTGTAGATATGGACACAGATGGAAATAAGCTTTCTCTTTTAGATAGTGATGTTGAAAGAGAGTTTGATAAGGGCTTTTTTGCCCATGCTTATTCTACAATTATGCTTGATAATCTTTTAGAAAAGGATGTTGTAGGCTTTGAAACGTATTATGGTGTTCATTCATCAGCAAGAGGAAATACAAATACCACACTTAAATTTTCTGTATATTTTGATCAAACATTAGTTTTTGAGTCAGGTAGAATTACATGTGAATCTGACATGGGTTATATTAAGCTTTATGCTCCAAAGGGAGTACAAAGAATAATCCTAGTAATTGATGATTTGGGTGGTAATGCAAATGACCATGGTGTATGGGCAGATACGAAAATAATTTCTGCAAAGGAGGTAGAATAAAATGAAACGAAAATTTTTACTTTTAAGCTTTTTAGCTTTAACTGTTTTATCATTAGCATCATGTAAAGCTGACAATGAGGAATATGTTAAGCTAAATGTGTCAACCTCAAAAGCGAGTCAAACAATAGATGTCATTAGTACATATCAAAGAACGCTACCTATTGTTAGTAATGGTGGCTTATCACGTTATCCAGCTTATGGTGAGGTTCTTATGGATGCAACTAATGAAGAAAAGCAATCAATCCTTGATGAAAATAATTTACTTGTTTCATCAAACTCAACATATGACAGCATGGATGAAGCGGGAAATCTATATCTAGATGGTTCTCCAACTGGTGCAAGATTATATAAGCATAGTGCAAGTGAGGGTATGTATTATGGTAATGTAAGTGATGATGAGCAAGCAGTAATCGGAAGAATCAGTCTAAAGTCAAGACCATCAGGAAACTATATAACAGGATTATACGCACCAGCAGGTGAGGTTATTAAAATAGAAATGTCTCAATCTGATTTAGATAAAACAGGTGGAATTGATATTTATATTGGTCAGGTATCACAAAGTGGAGATATTAACAACATATGGATTGATAAGGATTTTAATAGAATGCCAGTTATTGCAAATGTTATGAGTGTTAATTCTACAACGGCATATGTAGGAAATTATTTTGGTGGTCCAATATATATTGGCAGTCCTAAAAATGGAGCTACATGCAGCTATACTGTAACTATTTCTGGTGGTGTTCCATATAATCACTACATAAAGGGTGTTACATCAAAGGAAACATTTGTTAAGAATCTTTCCTCATCAGCTCCTTACTTTGATTTAGAGGTATGGGATGATGCAGTACGTCATTCGGGTCCAAATAAATATGTTTCAGAGTTAGATTATGAAGCAATTACAGAATCTGCAGATTTATGGGAAAAGATAGCATCTGTATCTAATCTTCTTCCTACTGCATCTAATCCTAACATTGGAATTAGCTTTTTATATGATCCATTTATATGTGCTGGTTCTGCTACTGCTATAGTAGGAAGAAACTGGACTAATTTACCACCAGAGTGGATGTATGAATCATTACACTATGATACATTTGTTGAAAGCGGTGCATGGGGAACAATTCATGAATATAACCACCATTTCCAAAAATTCGGATTTGAACCAGGTGACGAGGTAACAAATAACGCAGTAAGCTTAATTGCTTATGCATTATTCACTAATATATCCTCTAACAGAACTGAAGAGGGATTAGATTTAAATGGGTGGAATATATACACTGATGCATATAGCTCATTAAAGGAAACATTGAGGCTATATGAGGAAGGTCAAATAAATACAACATTATCAAGCTATGCTGATTTATTACATAGCTTTGGAGCTGATAAGCTAATTGAAGCGATTAATTATGGACAAGGTGAAGGTGGAGTTGATACATGGTATAAATCATTATCCAACGCTACTGGATATAATATGCTATATTATTTTGAAGATGTATTAGGTCAAGACGTTTCAGAGGAGGCAGCATCTGAAATAGAGGCTAAGGAATATAAGATGTATATTCCTGCAGCCCTTCTATATCAAACAGGT
>JAZNYN010000106.1:0-7552 GCA_045594405.1 Anaeroplasma sp. | reverse complement strand
GCCACGTCCCACTGATATGCCAATCACCTATGAACTTGACGATTTAGGAAAAATCAGAGCTTTTTTATGTAGCTGAAAAGCAAATAACTTAATATGAATCAAGAGCCAAAAAGGCGCTTCGCGAAACTACAGTGGTATGTTTCTTGAAGCGCCTTTTATGGCTTTTGTTATATTTAAGTTATGATTGCTTATAATCGCTTAAGCTGGAAATTGATTGGATCTTAGATCAATAGGTATTCTCAGTGTTCAAAGTCTGAGCATTGGTTTCTTTCTTGAAGGTGGAGTTTGCAATCTTTTCCTGCAGCAGGGCGTAGAAGCGGTCTTCGTCGATCTCCATGGGATTGATGGCTTCGCCGGTCCAGTCGGACATGTGCATAGCGTTGGAAATGGAAAGACCACGGATACCTTCACAGCCGGGAGCCAGCAATTCTTCACCATTCAGGATAGCGTTGGTGTAGTTCTGCAAAATACCGTTATGACCGGTTTCCTTTTCAGTGATCTCAACATTGATCACATCGTAGCCGGGCTCACCAAAGCCGCCGGTATGGGTAGCATTGAATTCTGCTTCGCCCATCTTATTTTTATAGAAGGTAACAGCAGAGCGCTCAACAACCAGCTTACCCAGATCGCCGGTGATCTCCAGACGGTTTAATTTCAGCATTGATTGCTGATGAGGCTGCAATTGGTATGATTAATTGTAAGACTACAGCTGTAAGAGTAATACCAGCTGTTGGTAAAAAGGCAGGAGAGGAGCTTAACTTTGGTGGTTTATTAGGCTATGGACCAATAATGCCTATTTCAAAGGTTAAGCCTGATGTGTTTATTAATCGTGGTGGTCAAATTCCAGCACCATTAAACAGCTTAAAAAATTAATGAAAATGTTTTATGAAGGCAAGTTTTCTTGCCTTTTATCTTTTTTAAAGATATAATAATATTAAAGGAGTTGGATTCAATGAATTATTTAGAAAAAGTAAATTTATGGAAGAACTATGCTAATTTAGAGCCAAATCTTAAGGCTGAGCTAGATTCTTTAGATGAAAATGGATTAAAGGAGCATTTTGCTGTTGACTTAGAATTTGGTACAGGTGGTCTACGTGGTATTCTAGGTGTTGGTACTAATAGAATGAATACCTACATCGTAAATAAGGCTACATTAGGCTTTGGACGTTATCTTTCAAGCTTATCAAATGCTGCTTTAGCAAAGGGTGTTGCAATTGCACATGATAATCGTCACCAATCAAAGGAATTTGCAAGATCATCTGCCGAGGTATTAGCTTCATTAGGCTTTAGAGTTTATTTATTTGAAGAGTTAAGACCTACACCAGAGCTATCTTTTGCTGTACGTCATTTTAAGTGCATCGGTGGTATTATGATCACTGCATCTCATAATCCAAAGGAATACAATGGTTATAAGATTTATGATCATACAGGCTGTCAATTAGTTCCTGAAATGGCTGATAAGGTAATTAAGGAAATTAATGCTATTGATGATTATTTCAATATTGAAACAACAAAGAATCATGAGTTAATCACTTATATTGGTAGAGAGGTTGATGAGGTTTATATGGAAGAGGTTAAGAAGATAGTTTTAAGACCTGAGCTTCCTAAGAATATAAAGTTTGTTTACACACCTTTACATGGTACAGGTCAAGTGTTTGCTCCAGAGGTATTAAAGTCTTTAGGCTATGATGTTTATCCTCTAGCATGTCAAATGACAAACGATCCTGATTTTTCTGGTGTAAAATCTTCAAATCCAGAAAATGCAGAGGCATATGATGAGGGTATTGAATATGCTAAGGAGATTGGTGCTAAAATTGTACTTGCAACTGACCCTGATGCTGACCGTTTAGGTATTGCAGTAGAGCATAAAGGTGAATATGTATTATTAACAGGTAACCAAACTGCTTCATTAGTTTTAGATTATATTTTAAGAACAAGAAAAGAATTAGGTACATTACCAGAGGATGGTTATGTATTTACTACAAACGTTTCATCTACATTACCAGAGATTATTGCTAAGGCATATGGTATGAAGGTTGAAATTACATTAACTGGCTTCAAGTTTATTGGTCAAAAGGCATATGAGATGGAGCAAGGTAAGGGTACTTATGTATTTGGCTTTGAAGAATCATATGGTTGTTTAGTGTCTGACTTTGTTCGTGATAAGGATTCAATTCAAGCTATTTTAATGCTATGTGAAACTGCATCATACTATGAACAAAAGGGTATGGACCTTGTAGACGCATTAAATGCTATTTATGAAGAATATGGTTATTATAATGAAGGTATCACTAATATCACTCTAAAGGGCTTAGATGGTGCTGATAAGATTCAAAGAATTATGAGCTTCTTTAGATCTACTGATATTGCTCTTCCTAGCTTTAAGATTTTAGCTAAGGATGATGTTAAGCTTGGTTTAAATACTTGCTATGAATGTGATAAGACAACTAAAATTAATCTTCCTTCTTCTAATGTAATTAAGTATTATTTAAATGATAATATGTGGTTTGTATTAAGACCATCTGGTACTGAGCCTAAGCTTAAGGTTTACTATGGTGTTAATGGTAAGAGCCAAGAAGAATCTAATGAAAAGCTTGAACAATTAAGAAAAGAAGTTTTAGCTATCGTTGAATTAATTAAGTAATAGTTTAAGTGATAAATTATAAAAATATTATATATGTAAATTGATTACTTATATTATTATTTAATTTTCAGCATCACTGAAATTTAATTTAAAATATTCGAATAAATAAGGGAATGAAATTAAAATCATTCCCTTTTTATTTCGGCAAATTTTTACTTATAAACTTGCTATACTAATATTATGAAATATATAGAAATAATTGTTTTATTAAACGTACTAATTCATTTAATTTTAGTTATTATCTCAGCGTATATATCTGAAATAAAGCTATTAAAATGGTTGGTTCTATTATCTATGATAATAGATTGTCTATATGTAATAGGTTATGTTTATATTCCTTATGAGCTCGAGGCATATAAATATTTATTGATTTTTATGATTAGCTTTGTTCCATTTGTAAATAGGCAATTTATTAAAACAGTTGTTGGAATGCTTATCTATCTTTTGCTAAATTTTTGCTTTGGTGGATTAGCAGGATTTTTGTATGGGATTATTAATAAAACGTATGTAGTTATTGGTGGTATTTTGTTATTACTTATAGTTATTATTTTATGTTCTAAGTTATCAAAGAGGGAGCATAAAAATAAAGAGCTGTTTTATGAAATAATTATAGAATACAATAATGATTTAATAGCTATACATGGTTATTGTGACACTGGTAACATGGTAGTAGCTGACTATGTTATTCCCGTTGTATTTTTACAAAAAAAATATAAGATTGGTAGATATTATAAAAGTATTAATATTACGAGTGTAAACTTAAATTCAAATGTTGATATTTATATGATTGATTCTTTTAGGATAAAGGTGAATGATAGATATATCAAAAAAAGAGTCTATCTAGCATATGCTGATATAAGGTATGATGCTATTTTTGGGGTAAATATTTTAGGGGGATAAATGTGAAAATATTAAAGCTTCTAAAGAAAATTAAAAAGCCTGTAAATGAAATGAATTTCTTATATAATAATTTTTCATTACCGGAGCCTCTTTCAGAGGAGGATGAATATAATAATGTATTAAAATGTATGGATGGAGATATGGCTGCAAGAAACTATTTAATTGAGCATAATATGAGGCTTGTAGTGTTTATTGCAAAACGTTTTGAATCACCTAAGGTTCTTTTAGAGGATTTAATTTCAATTGGCTCTATGGGCCTTATAAAGGGTGTTGAGACGTTTAGACCAGATAAAAAGATTAAGCTTGCCACCTACGCATCAAGATGCATTGAAAACGAAATTTTGATGTTTTTAAGAAAGGTTTCTAAGCAAAAGCTTGAGGTATCACTAGATGAGCCTTTAAACATTGATGCTGATGGGAATGAACTATTGTTATCTGATGTTATTGCAACACCTCAGGCACATGCTTTAGATGAGGTCTTAAAAAACGAAAGGCAAAATGTTATGTATGAATCTATCGAAAGATTAAGACCAAGGGAGAAGGAAATTATAGTTATGAGATTTGGCTTATATAATAGCGAAAGCTTTACTCAAAAGGAGGTTGCTGATAAGCTAGGAATAAGCCAATCCTACATATCAAGATTAGAAAAAAGAATTATGGATAAATTAAAGCTTGAAATGGAAAGAAAGCTTACAATTGCTTCCAAATAATGTATAGAATACGTAAATGCCTTCCATATTAATATATGGAAAGGGAAGATATAATGTATAAGGTAGAGATTACAGGAGTAAACACTGCAAACCTTAAAACACTGTCTGCAAATGAAATGACAGAGCTCCTACATAAAATTAAGGCTGGAGACATGCAGGCACGTGAAAAAATGATTCAAGGAAATTTAAAGCTAGTATTATCAGTCTTAAAAAGATTTAATGATAAAAAGGAATGTGTTGATGACTTATTTCAGGTTGGATGCATAGGGTTGATGAAGGCTATTGATAATTTTGATTTGTCACATAATGTTAGATTTTCAACCTATGCATGCCCAATGATTATTGGAGAGATTAGAAGGCATTTACGAGATAATAGCTCTATTAGAGTTTCAAGAAGCTTTAAGGATATAGCTTATAAGGCAATACAATTTAAGGATTCATTTATAAGTGAACATCATAGAGAGCCAACTATACAGGAAATAGCCGAAAAAATAGAGGCTGACCCTGTAGACATTGTTTTAGCATTAGAAGCAATTCAAGATACGATAAGTATGTCTACCCCAATATATGATAACGGAGGAGATGTAATAGAGCTTGAGGATCAAATTAGCGATAGCACTAATTTATTTGATAATTATTATAAAAACAAGCTAATTAAGGAAGCCTTCAGCAAGCTTACTAATCGTGAAAGAACAATTATTTATAGTAGGTATTATTTAGATAAAACTCAAATGGAGATTGCATCAGAATTAGATATATCTCAGGCCCAGGTTTCAAGGCTAGAAAAGTCAGCTTTAAAAACTATGCATGATGCAATGAAAAGCTAATAAAATACAATAAAATTGAGATTAAAAAGTAATGATTTTAATCTCTTTTTATTATGTTAAAAATTATTAATAATTTTGTTTGAATATTTACGTAAACTATGGTATTATATGCTAGAGGTGTTTATATATGAATATTTGGCATGATATTGACAATGATAGAATTAAAAAAGATAACTTTATAGCCTGTATTGAAATTTCTAAGGGAAGTAAGAAAAAATATGAGCTAGATAAGGAAACTGGTTTAATTATTTTAGATAGAATTTTATATACTTCAACGCATTATCCAGCTAACTATGGCTTTATTCCTAGAACATTATCAGAGGATAAGGATCCATTAGATGTTTTAGTTTTATGCAATGAATCATTTGATCCTATGGTATTAGTTAGATGCCGTCCAATCGGTGTTGTTAAGATGATTGATGAGGAAGAAAATGATGAAAAGATTATCGCAGTATGTGATAATGATCCTAACATGAACAACATTAATGATATTAGTGAGCTTTCAGCACATATGTTTGATGAAATTAGTCACTTCTTTAAGGTGTATAAGCAGCTAGAAGGTAAAAGGACAGTTGTAACTGAGGTTTTAGGTGTAGAAGAGGCTAAGCTTGTAATTCAAAAATCAATAGATATGTATGAAGAAATTTTTACTAGTAAATAAGGAGAGATAATATGGCTTTAACAGCAGGTATAGTAGGGCTTCCAAACGTTGGTAAATCAACATTATTTAACGCAATAACAAAGGCTGGTGCCTTAGCTGCAAATTATCCGTTTGCTACAATAGAACCAAATGTAGGTATGGTTGAGGTTCCAGATGAAAGACTAAAGGTTTTATCATCAATGTATAATCCTAAAAAGACAACTCCAGCGGTATGTGAATTTACTGATATTGCAGGCTTAGTTAAGGGTGCTTCAAAGGGTGAAGGCTTAGGTAATCAATTTTTAGGTAACATCAGAAATTGTGATGCTATTTTAGAGGTTGTACGTTGCTTTGAGGATGGTAATGTTACCCATGTAGAGGGTGGTGTAGATCCAATTAGAGATGCTGAAATTATTAACCTAGAATTAATATTATCGGATTTAGAATCTGTTCAAAAAAGAATACCTAAGATTGAAAAAAAGGCTCAATCAAGAGTTGATGATGCACCGCAAGAATATGCATTACTTAAGAAATTAGAAGAAGCATTATTAAATGAAACTCCTATTAGAATGCTTGATTTAAATGATTATGAAGAAAAGTATATTAAGACAGGTGGCTTCTTAACTTCAAAGCCATTTATGTATGTTGCAAATGTTTCAGAGGAATATATTGCAAATCCAGATTCTGATCCTGTTTATTCTAAGCTAAAGGAATATGCTATTAAAACAAATTGTAGATGTATTGCAATTTCAGCTCAAATTGAATCTGAGCTTGCAGTTTTAGATGATGAAGAAAAGGAAATGTTTTTAGCAGATTATGGTGTATCTGAGCCAGGCTTAAATCGTTTAGTTCATGAAACATATGAATTATTAGGCTATCAAACATACTTTACTACAGGACCAGATGAATGTCGTGCTTGGACATTTAAAAAGGGTATGCTTGCACCTGAATGTGCTGGTATCATTCACAGTGATTTCCAACGTGGCTTCATTCGTGCTGAAACTGTTTCTTATGATGATTTAATTAAATCTGGCACAATGCTTAAGGCAAAGGAAGCTGGATTAGTTCGTCAAGAAGGTAAGGATTATGTTGTTAAGGATGGCGACATAATGCTATTTAAATTTAATGTATAAAAGCCCATAGGGCTTTTTTTATTGACAATTTTTCTTAGTTGTTTATAATTAAGTTGGATGAGGTGGTATTATGAGCGATAAAAAATTAGGTAGTATTTTAAAGAAAGAAAACAAATGGGAAAAGTATATCTATCCTATCATTTGTTTAGTAACTGCAATTTTAGCTATTTTAATTTATGCAGGAGTACTTGAGGTAAATCTTAAAAATGATAAAGTCTCTCCAAATACCTTTGCAACAATTTTACTTGTTGTTAGCTTATTCGGGTTAGTGAAGGGTGTTTATGATATTTTTAAAGAAAAAAAGCAATTTGTAAAAGTTTTTGATAAAATGTATTCTAATGATGATATTTGTCAAAAGCTTTCTGTTTTAGGATTTCCTAAGGAAAGTATTAAAATCATAAGACAAGATTATTTTATTAATATTTACATCATTGAAAATAACATGGCATATGATTTATATGTTGATAATTTTCAAGCTGTCATTTCCTACGATTATTCAGAAGAATATATCGAAAATTTATCTGATGATGAAATAAATAATCTTGAGGAACTTAATAGTGAATTAATCGAGCTAAAGGTTAAGGATATTATGGTTGAAGAATTACTAGATAAGTATATAAATTATGTAAATAAAATTAAATTTTAATCAATTAAAGCTAGATAAATATTTTATCTAGTTTTTTTGTTCTTCCAAATTG
>JAZNYN010000105.1:0-1734 GCA_045594405.1 Anaeroplasma sp. | reverse complement strand
ATATTAATAATTATCTTAATATGATAGTTACTAATAATCATTGTAAAATAGAAACCTTTTAATCAAGGAGTGTTGTTATGCTAAATGTAATATTAAATAAAAATGAAGAAATTAATATTTTAAATGGATATCCTTGGGTATTTAATAATGAAGTTAATTCATTTGATGGAATAATAGAAAGTGGTAAGGTGTGTAAGGTTTTATCGTTTGATAGAAGGTTTATAGCCTATGGCTTCTTAAACACATCGTCAAAAATAATGGTTAGAGTACTATCATTAAATGAGGGTGATGTAATAGATAAGGAATTCTTTAGAAATAGAATTAAGTACGCGCTTGATCACAGAAGAAGATTAGGCTTTAGTGCTACTCGACTTATTTTTAGTGAAGCGGATTTTCTGCCGGGGCTTGTTGTTGATAAGTATGGCGATTACCTATCGGTTCAATTTATGTGCCTTGGCATGGACATGATAAAAAAGGATATAGTTGATATCCTAGTTGAGCTTACTGGCTGTAAGGGTATATATGAAAGAAGCGATATGCCAGTAAGAGAAAAGGAGGGGTTAGAGCAGATAAAGGGATTTTTATATAATGAATTTAATCCTAGAGTTGAATGTGAAGAGGATGGAATTAAATTTATTGTAGATATTGAAAGTGGTCAAAAGACAGGATACTTTTTAGATCAAAAGCTTAATAGAGATATTTTAAGATTATATGCTAAGGATGCATATGTACTAGATGCATTTTCAAATGTAGGCGGCTTTGCCCTACATGCATGTAAGTATGGAGCCTTACATGTAGATGCCTGTGATATCTCACAAAGAGCATGTGAAGAAATTATGAACAATGCTAAGCTAAATGGTTATAATCAGCTAGAGGCTAAGTGTGTAGATGTTTTTGATTATTTAAGGGACGAATCTAATAAAAACAAATATGATTTGATTGTGCTTGATCCACCAGCGTTTTCCAAAAACAAGGATACTATTAAAAGAGCATATCGCGGGTACAAGGAAATTAATATGCAGGCTATGAAGCTTATTAAATCGGGAGGCTATTTATTAACCTTTAGCTGTAGTCAGCATATGACTCCGGATTTGTTTATGCAAATGGTATCGGAGGCTGCACATGATGCAAAGCGTACTGTTCAATTTTTAGATTTTAGAATTCAGTCGCCTGACCATCCAGCACTCCTTCAATCAGAGGAACAGCTATATTTGAAGTGCATGATTTTAAGAGTTAAGTAAAATAAATTAACATGTATTATATGTGGGATAATATGGAAAAAGAGAAAAAAGGTATTAAAATATGTGGATATGTAGTATTAGGTATTGGTGCATTTGGCTTGTTTTTGGCGTTGCTAGTTTTGGGAGTATGGCATTTTGCTTCTGACTCAATTAATGCTTGGTTTGCAGCACATGAGGCAGGCCCTGGTAGTATTTTGCCAGGAATATTTATGGCATTCGTTGATACATTACTTGTTAGTGGAGGAAAATATACAGCCTTAATATTTGCAATAATATCAGCACCGTTTATACTACTTGGAATATTAATTTTAATAATTGATAAGCTAGTAAAAAATAAAAATTAAATATTTTTTAAAATTATATAAATATGTTGTACTTTTGGTGTACCTGGTATATTATAACTATAGTGCACAAAGAACAGGAGGTACAAAATTATGGTTAAGGATTTATTAAATTTATTCGATCCAGAGGTTAAGGCGCCAATGGTATTAGA
>JAZNYN010000104.1:0-5442 GCA_045594405.1 Anaeroplasma sp. | reverse complement strand
AACATTTCAAGAGAAATGCTACAAGAGGATAGAGCAATCAAAAAGATTGCTTCTAATGTTGAAAAGAAGATTTTATCAGAGCTATCAAGAATACTAAAAAATGATAGAGAAAAATATGAGGAGTTTTTTAAGGACTATGGTATCAATATTAAATATGGTATTTATGAGGACTATGGTGTAAAGAAGGACAGCTTAAAAGACTTAGTAATATTACAAAGCTTAAATGAAGATAAAAAAATCACATTCTCTGAGTATTTAGATAAGATGCCAGATGAACAAAAGTCAATTTATTATGTTCCAGGTAAGGATAAGGACGCAATCCTTAAGCTACCTCAAATGGATATTATTAAATCTAAGGGCTATGATGTGTTTATGCTTCAAGATGATATTGATGAATTCATGATAAGCGTCTTAAAGGATTATGAAGGAAAAACATTTAAGTCAATTATTCAAGAGGATACTGATTTAATTAGTGATGACGAAAAGGAAAAGATCGATTCATTAAAGGAAGAAAAGAAGGATTTAATAGAAAAAATTAAAACAGCACTTCCTGATGCAAAGGATGTTGTGTTATCTAAGAGATTAGTAGATGCACCTTGCTGCTTATCAACTGATGGTGACATTTCATTTGAGATGGAACGAGTATTAAAGCAACAGCATCAAGATATTAAGGCAAATAGAATTTTTGAAATTAATCCTAATCATCCATTATTTTCAAAGATTGAGGCATTTTATAATGTAGATGAGCAAATGGCTAATAAATATATTAAGATGCTATATTCTCAAGCGTTACTATCTGAAGGAATTATGCCAGATGATATTCAAGAATATAATAGACTAGTTAGTGAATTAATGATGAAATAATTAATACATCCCGTTATAAGCGGGATGTTTTTTTGTACAAAAAAATCCACTTCAAAAGTGGACTTTAGCCTTCTATTAGCTTTTGTTTATTTGCTTCACTATATTCAGCGATGATATCAATTGCTGCTATCTCGCCCTTGTAAGAAGCTTTTAGTAGAATTGGTGTAACAAATGATGTTACTAGTATTAATATTAATATAAATGGTTGAATTGATGAATCAATAATACTAGCATCTATACCCTTTTGAGCACAAATTAAGCATACCTCTGCACGACACATCATACCTATGCCACATCTAAATGCATCCTTCATATTTGACTTGCAGATTAGAGCACCAGCTCCACATCCGACAACCTTGCTTATGATACCAGCAATAACAAATAATACACCAAATAGGATAAATGATGCATTGATTGATGAGAAGCCAGACATTGATGTTAATCCCACCTTAGCGAAGAATACAGGTGTAAATAAAATATATGATGTAATATCAGTTCTTTTTTCGATATAATGAGAATCCTTATTACCAGATATCATTAATCCAGCGAAGAAGGCACCAGTAATATCTGCAATTCCAAACACCTTCTCAGCCATATAAGAGTAGAAGAAAGCAAGTGCTAAGGCAAAAATTGGAATTCTTCTATGATGATCGTATTTACTTGCTAATTTTTTAAATAGCATTCTTACTAATATACCAAATCCAATTGCGAAGATAAAGAATCCAATAGTTTTACCAAATACTAGTAAAATCTCCTTACTGACACTTCCACTACCTGTTACCATTGCTTCATCTAATGCGATAATAATAGATAAGATAATTACACCAATAATATCATCTAGGATAGCAGCTGATACGATTGTAGTACCAATCTTTGTGTTTAGTTTACCAAGCTCCTTTAATGCAGCTATTGTAACTGAAACTGATGTAGCAGTTAATATAACACCATAAAATATATTTCTAAATATTGTTTTTGTTGTATCCGGATTACCTGCCTCATCTAGCACAGATGGTAAGACCAGTGATGCAAGAACACCTAACCCAATTGGAACAACTATACCTAGGATTGTTACAACACCAGCTGCAACACCCGTTTCCTTAATTTGCTTAAGGTTTGTTTCTAGGCCTGCATTAAACATTATTAAAATTACACCTATTTCAGCAATAAATCCAATACCACCCATTGTTGAATCTGTGAAGATTGTTTGATTAGGTATTAATGTGATTAAGCCTAATAGAACACCTGTAAGTAATAAACCAATCAATTGAGGTAATCCAAGTTTTCGACATACAATGCTTAATATCTTTGATAATAATAGTATCATTGCTAGTGGAAGTAGAATTTCATATGTATGTGAAGTTAAAAACATCTAACCATCTCCCTTAAAAAATACAAATACTATTATATTACTCTAAAAACTATATTGCAAGATAAAAATTTAATAATTTTATATTATTATGCGTTATTTTTTCCAAAATTAAGTAGTAATTAATACTATAATAGTATTGTAAAGGATGGGTGATGCTTTATGGCGAAGCTTGATGAAAAAAGAAGAGATAAAATATTAAATGGAAACATGTGGACTGTAATCATTAGTATATGTGCACCACTATTTGTTTATAATCTATTTAATTCGTTTTACAATTTAGTTGATACATTATTTGCAAACCAAATATCAACAGACTCAGTTTCATCAGTAGCTGCATTAGGTCAGGTTAAGCATTTGCTTACTGCATTTGGTGCAGGCTTGGCTGCTGGTGGTGGTATTATTGTGGCTAGACTATTTGGTGCAGGTGATTTTGAGGCTGCTAGAAAAAATGCAAATACTATGTTTACTCTATCTCTTGTAGTTTCAGTTGTCATTGTTATAATTTGTATTCCACTTGCATACCCTATCTGTAATATGAGTGGTATTTCGTCAGCTCAAGCTAAAGCAGCTACAGGATACTTTAGTATTCAAATGCTAGAGGTTATGGTTGTTGCCTTAAATAGTGTATTTATATCATTACAAAAGGCTAAGGGAAATACTAAATCTATTTTTTATCTAAACCTACTTACAATGGGTGTTAAGCTAATATTCAATGTTTTATTTATTTATGTATTTAAGGTTGATAAAATTATTTGGATTGCAATTGCAACCTTAATCTCACAAATTGTATTATTCTTTATATTAGCTTTAATTGTTATGAATAAAAACAATATATTTAGAATAAGATTTAAGGATTTCAATCTGAAGTGGATTTATGTAAGACATATTCTTAAGCTATCAATTCCTATTTTTATTGGTAAGTTCGTGTTCTCTTTTGGTAAGGTTGCTGTAAACTCTATATTTGGTGAGCAGTATAAAAATATCTTATTATCTCAAATTGACACATCAAACCCAGTATTAGTTCAAGAGGCTGAGGCATCAGCAGGATTAGTTGTTGGAGCCCTTGCTGTATCTAATAATCTAAATGGTATTGCAACCTCACCTATCAACTCATTTGAAGAGGGTGAATCTACAATTGTAAGTCAAAACCTTGGTAATAGAAATTTAAAGCGTGCTGTTGAGGCGTTCTTCAAGACATTCATCATTTCCACTATATTAGGTATAGTTGGATGGATCTTAATTCGCTTTGTATTCCAATCTGCATTAATTGGTTTATTTAAGGGTGATTACGCTAATGCTAAGCAGGCTGAGGAGTTTATGATGTATGTAAAGCAAATTCATAGATTAGACTCATTGTCAATTCCTTCGCTAGCTATAAATTCAGCAGCATTAGGTGTACTATATGGCTTTGGTAAAACAAAGCTAACTGCCTTTATTAATATAGCTCGTGCATTTATATTTAGAATTCCAGTTTTATTAATTTGTTTATTTTGTTTCCCTGAGCTTGGTGTAGAATGTGCAGGTGTTTCAATGGGTATTTCTAATATATGTATAGCACTAATGAGTTTGATATGCTTAGTAGTATTCTTAATTCAAATTAAGAAGAAGGGCTATGATGGAATGTATCTTGATAAAAGAAATGAACAACCTGATACTTTAAATGCATAAATAAAAGTAGTAAAATAATATTATAATGTATAGAAGGAGTAATAGGTATGGATTTTAAAGAGAGAAAAATAAATTCAGAAACTATTTATGATGGTAAGGTTGTTAAGCTAGTTAAGGATGAGGTGTTATGTCCTAATGGCAATAAATCATACAGAGAAATTGTTAGGCATAATGGTGGAGCTGGTGTTTTATGTATAACACCTGATAATAAGGTTCTATTAATTAAGCAATTCCGCTATGCATATGATGAGATGCTTTATGAAATACCTGCTGGAAAGCTTGAGGCTGGTGAGGATCCTAAGCTTGCTGCCATAAGAGAGCTTGAGGAGGAAACTGGTATGAAGGCTTCTAATGTTGAGCTTTTAACTGAAATGTATCCTACATGTGGGTATTCAGCCGAAAGAATATATATTTATTTAGCATTAGATTGTATTAAAACTCAAACTAATCTTGATGAGGACGAATTTATTATTGAAGAATACATTGATTTTGATAAGGCACTAGATATGGTTAATGACGGTACAATTAAGGATGCCAAAACAATTTGTGCTCTTATGACATATTTAATTAGATATAAAAGATAGTAACACATAGTAACATCTATGTGTTTTCTTTTTGTTACGGAAAATAAATAAAATTAATCTTAAAATAAATAAAATTAATTTAAATAATTGATAAATACAAAAAAAAGAAGTAAAATTAGGGTGTAAGAGGTGAAAAAATGAAAAAGGGTGTTATAGGTTATTGTCCAATTTGTAATGAAAAGCTGTCAGTAAAGACATTATATTGCAAGCATTGTGATACTGAGCTTACTGGAAGCTTTACTATGTCACCATTTGATTACTTGTCAAATAAGCAGCTAGAGTTTGCACTTGTATTCATTAAGAATAAAGGTAATATTAAGCAAATAGAAAAGGAGCTTAATATTAGCTATCCAACTGTAAAAAAGAATATTGATGATCTAGTTGATGCATTAGGCTTTAATAATGTTGTTAGAGTGGATATTAAACCATCTAGAGATTCAGTATTACGAAAATTAAAAAACAAAGAAATTAATATTGAAGAGGCTGAAAGGCTTATTTAGGAGAGATTATGAAATATACATATTTAGAAAATCTAAAAAATGAGTTACATTCTAAGGGAATATATGATAATGATGAAATCATCAAAAAATACGAACGAAGATATAACTTAGGTAAGGAAGCTGGGCTTTCTGATGAAGAGATTGAAGAAATGCTAGGTTCTCCGCAGTCTGTTGCTGAAAGAATATATGTGGAAAATCATGCTGAGGAAGAAATAACAAAGGAAGCAGAGGACTCTTCATATAATGATGCAATCTATAATGTAGATATATCTACTGTGGCTGATGATATTTATATTTTATTTGATGATATAGATAAAGTACAATACACGACATTACAGGTAAACCCATAAAAGATTACATTCCCACAGGCAATAATATTGACAAGCTTTACAGCCTTATGAAAAAAAGCTATGAACTTTTAAAAAATCACCCCATAAATTTAAAAAGAATTGAAAAC
>JAZNYN010000103.1:0-3122 GCA_045594405.1 Anaeroplasma sp. | reverse complement strand
CACTATTATAGTCAGTAGATGTTACACCTAACTTAACAACATAGTAAGTAGCGAAACCAGCATTTAATTCAGATGCAGGTACTTCTGTATAATCATAGTTAGTAGTTCTATTAGCGATAGTTTGATATTGACCCTTGTTTGAATAAACAGGTTTTAAAATAACATTAGGGTTAGCTAAAACTGGAGCTGCAGTAACACCGTATGCACCGAATGTTAAAGCTTCCTTAGTTAAACTATCATAAGATTGAGCTGCAGCGATATATAATTGGTTGCTTGAAGAATCAGTTTCAGTCATACCAGAAATAGCATCAACGTCAACTGAAGTATTTGTTGTATACCATGCGAATGTTGTAGATACTAATGTAACTGCACATGCGCCTAGTGCTGCAACAGATAAAAATAACTTTCTTGTTAATTTTTTCATAATTGTTTTTCTCCTTTTTAGTTTTTCTTTTTTAGTTTGTTTCATTTATTACTCTCTTTCCTTGGAAAGAAAGCTTTACATTAATAGATTCGAATAGTCCATCAAAGCAGTCGGCATCCCAACCCTCTATCCAAATTCTAAATGTAACTAAGCTATAACTAGATCCTGATTTAACTTGAGTAAATACGTCTTGTCTTACGGCTTTAGAGTTAATATCATATCTAATTACATTTTGTGGTAACTCCTCATATGGTAATGGTTCGATACCTACAGCCTTTTGATTATTGTAATAGGTAAACATCGCATTAGTTTTTGAGTTGTATAACCAATTAAGGTTTTCATCGTCACCATCATAAGTGGTAGCATAGCTACCTAAATCTAGACTGTTATAAAACTCATAAATGATAGGGTTTAATTCCTCATATGGGTTTTCCTCTTCTTCAGGAATTGTAGGGTCATTAGGCTCATCTTCACTGCCCTCGCCTGAACCCGTTTCATTTGCGGTTTCTATTCCACTATCTAGATTTTCATCATCTTCTGTTCCTTCCTCATCAGGAATAACAGGTCCTACTGGTGTGTCCTCTTCACCAGGTTCTTCTTCTACTTTTAACGTCTTTTCAGAGATACTTAATCTCATCGCATTAGCTGATGAAACAGTAACCTTATCCCCTGCGGCCTTCTCACCATTATTCGTAACCATTTTAGCTACAAGTGTAATGTCTGATGGATTAGCTGTGATAGATGAAGGAACTCTTGTATATCCTTCCTGTTCATCCACCTCATAATCTCCTAAATATAAGAAAATGTCGTATAACAGGTTGTCCTCTTCAATTGCTGAGGCTTGCTTGAAGTATAGGTCAAATTCTATGAATTTACCTGTTGAAGCCTCATTCACACCCTTGTACATATCTGTGATAACAACACCATCTCTAGAAGTAACAGGAGTAAGTAGCATTGAGTTAGAAAGCAATTGATCTATTTCTTGTTCTGTAATCTGATTGTCAGAGCCTTTACGATATAGGACTCCGTCTTTCATCTCATATGATTCATCATCATATTTTAAGATCATTGCTTGTTTTAGGGATAGGGCATCAAGCTCTTGTCTATAATTACCATCATAGGTAGATACTAAGAAACCTTCACCACTCATAACGGTAAAATCAAATCCCGAGATGTATGAGCTTGAGTTAACTCTAAACCACGCGTAGGTAGAAGTGGTAAATACTGTAATTAACAGAACTAAAGTAATTACCGAGATAAATAGTTTTCTACGCACTAACAACTATACCTCCTTCCTATAACTTCATCTATATATTAAAGCTATTAATTGTTATTAACAGCCTCAATACCAAAGCCAAGTGAAATCTTAATGTCAGCAGATGTAACACCCATAAGGTAATCTGCATCCCATCCATCAAGATAAATTAACACTGTAATCTTTACCTCATTATATAAAGATTCAGTTTCTGCTTCTGGATTAAATTCAAATAATCCTAATTTTGTAGTAAATAAATTATCTAAGCCAATAGTATCAAATTGAACACTATCATCTGCAGCACTATCAAATAAAGAATTTGGGTTCATGCTTTGATAGTAAGTAAACATGGCATTTTTATTTGGATCATGTAAAGGATCATCCTCATTATCCCTTGCTGATTCAATTGCTGATGAACCTAAACCAACATATGGTTCAAATACATTAACTGTTTTTTCTTCATTATGTGTTAATACCGCTATACGCATTGCATTTAGTGGATTAACAGTTAATTTATCTCCTAAGCCTAACTGTTTATACTCACCATCAACTAGTGTAGTTAGGTTATTAAATAAACCAATTTCTGTAGGAGCACACTCTAATTTAGTTAAATCACTAAAGTATAGTGCGTAATCTGAAGCTAAGCTTTCAGTTGTTGCGCCAGAAACCATTCTAAACCAAACATCAAAGGCTATATATGAGCCCTTAGAAGCCTCTTTAAGGACGTGTACTCTTTTTCCTGAGAAGTAATCAGGATTTCCTTCATCATCCTTTATAGGCTCTTCTACGTCCATTAAAACATTGAATCTATCACCTGTTAGGTCTAGGTTTCCAGAGCCATCATCTAAATTCTTAATGGTAGAACCATTAAGGTCGAAGTTTTCAAACTCAACCTCACCACCTTGATATGCCTCTATTGCTTCAATTACCATTTCCTGGCTTATATGATTGTAGAAGTGCTCACCATCAAGTGAGATTAGTAAGCCCTCTTGATTTTCTAAAGTAACATTAAATTCATCAATATCTGCTTCGTTATTTAATATGATGAATGCGTATGTTGTACCAACTAGAGTAATAACAAGCGATGCAAGCATAATAAATAACAATATTAATTTGTTAATCTTTTGCTTCACTTACTATTCCTCCTATATCATTTTTTTCCTACATCTTAGTAAAGTTAAGGAATATCTTAATATCTTCTGAATTAACACCTACAAAATAATCTGCATCATATCCCTCTAGCCAAATGTAGACTGTGATTTTAACATCACTATATTTTGTATTATTCTCATTAGGTATGAATCTACCTAAAACCTTATTTCCATCAAAGTTCTTTTCAGTGTTTATGAAGAATTCTCTATCCTCATAAGCAATTGGGGCAAGCTTACTTCTATTTGAGTTGTTAAAATATGTAAGCATTGCATTCTTTGCTGGATCATACTT
>JAZNYN010000102.1:0-4297 GCA_045594405.1 Anaeroplasma sp. | reverse complement strand
ATTCATAAATTCATAATAATGGCTACATAAGAATTTATTAATATCACTCATATAATGAGCATCTAGCTCCTTAGCACTATATCTTAAGCTTTGTTCCTTGTTGTGCTCCATAGTATAATAATCTGATACAGCAAAGCTTCGTCTTTGATTAATAAAATTTTTTACTGTATCAAATAGCTCCTCCATACTAGGAACATCATCCTTATCATAGGTATCAAACCCTAAATATTTAAAGGTCCTATGTGGTGGCATTCCATATGTGTAGCCTAAGGCTTCATTAAATGAAATATCCTCATAAGTAATAGATGAAAGAAATTTTTCTACATTCTCCTTTAAAAAATTCCACTCATTATTATAAAAGTGTAGTATTACATTTATTTCTTTTACATATGCAAATAAATCATTAGAATCAGCTTTTAATGCATAGCTCACATTATATTTCATAATCCACCTCTTGATATTTTAACAATATCTATTATACACCACTATAAGCTGAGAAACCACCATCAATTGGAAGTACTACACCATTAATAAATGAAGCCTCTTCCTTGTTTGTTAAGAATAATGAAGCACCAATTAATTCTTCTGCCTTACCGAATCTATCCATTGGAGTATTTCTTAAAATCTTTTCAGTACGAGCAGTTGGAGTTCCATCCTCATTGAATAATAATCTTTCATTTTGAGCTGTAACAAAGAAGCCTGGAGCAATTGCATTACATCTGATGTTAGTATGTGCAAAGTGAACTGCTAGCCACTTAGTGAAATTAGAGATTGCAGCCTTAGCTCCTGAATATGCAGGAATCTTTGTTAAAGGTGTAAATGAATTCATTGATGAAATGTTAAGAATAGATGCATCGTCCTTATCAAGCATATCAATTGCGAATACTTGAGAAGGTAATAGCGTACCCATATAGTTAAGATTAAATACAAACTCAACACCAGATTGATCCAAATCAAAGAAAGTCTTCATTTGACCTAAATCATCCTTCTTAAAAAATTCATTATCTGTATTAGCACGTGCATTATTTCCACCAGCACCATTAATTAAAATATCACATTTACCAAAGTCAGCTAAAATAGCTTGATGAGCAGCTTCAATTGATTCCTTAACTAATACATTACATTGATAGCCCTTAGCAATATATCCTAAATCACAAATTTCCTGTGCCTTTTTGACAGCTGCCTCTAAATTTAAATCTAGTAATGCAACCTTAGCACCCTTTTCAGCATATGCCTTTGCAATTACAGAGCATAATACACCACCAGCACCTGTAACTACAACTACCTTATTATTATAATAACTCATTATTCATTCTCCTTTAATTTATCTAACATATCCCATACACCTAGCATGTACATAATACCTAATGCTCTATCATATAGGCCATAACCAGGACGTACATTACCTGGCTTTTCATCCCATAAATGTCTACCATGGTCTGGACGAATATAGCCATCAAAGCCACAATCATGGTAAGCCTTTAAGATTTCTAGAATTCCTGTATCTCCATCACAGTCACGATGACTTGCTTCAGAGAAGTCGCCATTTTCAAAATGCTTAACATTTCTGATGTGGGCAAATGCGATTCTATCACAATGCTTTCTCACAATTGCAGCAACATTATTATTAGGGTTTGCGTTTAATGAGCCTGAGCATAAGGTTAAGCAATTATATGGATCATCTACCATAGTTAAGAATCTTTCGATACCAGCCTCATCAACTAATAATCTAGGAAGACCAAAGATATCCCAAGGTGGATCATCCGGATGAATTGCCATCTTGATATCGCACTCATGACATGTAGGCATAATAGCTTCTAAGAAGTATTTTAGGTTTGCCCATAGCTTTTCATGGTCTACATCAGCATAATCCTTAAATAGTTGATCAAGCTTAGCCATTCTTTCAGGCTCCCAACCAGGGAATGACATATTATACTTTTCAGTAAAATCAAGAATATATTTAGCCATTGCATTATAATCATCTTGAATCATATTTTTTTCATAGAATAATGCAGTTGACCCATCTCCAACCTCATGGAAAAGATTACTTCTTGTCCAGTCGAAGATTGGCATGAAATTATAGCAAATTACCTTTACACCAAATTTAGATAGATTACGGATTGTTTGCTTGTAATTTTCAATATACTTATCTCTTGTAGGAAGTCCAATTTTGATATCATCATGAACGTTTACTGATTCAACAACATCAATATTAAAACCGTACTCATCAGCTTGCTTTTTTACCTGTGCAATCTCATCAAGCTCCCACACTTCACCTGGCATCTTATGATGTAACGCCCAAACGATACCATCAACACCAGGAATTTGTTTGATATCAGAAAGTGTAATTTTATCATTACCTTCTCCATACCAACGGAATGTCATTTTCATATTTACTACCTCCTTACCATAAATATGTTCTCATCATATATTTTAATTCTTTAATTTTTGTAAGTAAATTGCATATATAATTAAATAAATTACAAAAATTGCACTTTTTATATTATTATATAAAATTTAAACTACTCTTCTTCAAAATCAAATACAAATGTATATTTACTAAATAGCTCTATAAGCTTATTAAATCCTTCAGGATAGTTATCACATCCCACATATTCATTACTAGTTTTATCACTATATCGAATTTGTAATGTCCAATTATTTTGGTCAGATGAAGGCTTTTGTGGGGGATATTTTGCATCCCAATTTTCTATGCCTATAGCCTTAAGCTCGTTAATTATATAGTTGATTTCTTCTTGACTTGTTATGTAAGGGTCCTCGCATTTTTTATCAAATTTATTATCCTTTACCTCAATAAAATCGTCCTCAAAAATTAATACGAATTTTCTTATACCTTTAAAGGAATTCCCCATAAATAAAGAAACTTGACTTAGCCTATCATAGTTAATAGTTGCCATTGTATTCACCTCACTAACAAATCGATACTTCTAATTTGATAATAAAATATATATTATATTTTGTCAATAAATCTTAAATAATACAAAAAAAAAAAAAGCATTTTGCAATGCTTTAATTTTTCTTATTTTCATTCATTAAATAGCTAATTTCTGTTGCGAAGGCAAGCTTTGTAACATTGTTATGAGTTGGATAACAATAGAATGAATCATTTTCTGTTGATATATCAAAGCAATCAGCTCTTCTAATTCTAAAATAATCATACTCTACATGAAGGCTGTTGATTTGAATTGGCTTTCTATGTATACGATAATCCGCATTATTATATCTTCCTTCAATAATCCATCCATTTACTGCATCATGATATATTTTAGCCTTTCCTAATGGAACAAAGCCTTGTGTACGTGGTTCACCAAAAATATCAACCACATCCTCATATTTATAGTTTCCTCTTTCAATTTCATTTTTAACATTTTCACGTTCCCATAAATACCAATCAGGAATATGACTAAACTCAGTTTCACCATCTATCGCACTCAGTGTTCCATTTTCATTCATGTTCCATCTCTTACCACATTCAGTACAAAAAATCTCAGTATTTTTTGAATCCATCTTAAACTCTGTATGACAGTGTGGACATTGATATAGTATTCTATGTAATCCTTCAGCTCTAAACTTTTCTTTAATTAATATGTTATTGTCTAACTGATATTTATAATCATCATATTCAAACGCTCTTCTAATAACATCGTTAATTTGAGCTACACTCATTTCCTTTATTTCTTTTGGTGTTAAAACCTTAGTAAATTCAACTAAGAAAGGTACCTTTCTTTTCTTTCTAAAATTCCAAAATGGTGAGAATAAATGATTACCATGGTGGATTACTACAACCACTGGCACCTTATTCATCTTAATTAGTGAGCCTAATGAATCAGGAAGATAAGATGTAATACCACATGCTGAATATCTAGCCTCTGGATACATTGCTAATACATCGCCACGCTGTAATACCTTTCTAATTGATTTTACTAGATGAAGATCATTAGTAAACTTTCTAGTAGCAATAGAGCCTATCCATCTTAATAGCCAGGCTCTTCTATTAAAGCCATCAATATTAACAACACTATTTACTCTTTGCATCCTTGTCCCCAAGGCAACAAATTCAAAATCAATAAAGCTCATATGGTTAGACAGCAATAAATAAGGTCCCTTTAAGCCGTCCATATTATTTTTAACAATTTTAAGTTTTTTACCTCTTGTTAAAAGCCAAGATAAAAATAAAATTAATCCCGTTAGAAACTTAGGCTGTCTTATTGGATATCTTGATGTTTTATATCTTTTTTTATTTTTATAATTTACCTCTATATTCATAATTACACAT
>JAZNYN010000101.1:0-1525 GCA_045594405.1 Anaeroplasma sp. | reverse complement strand
GGCACTCCTATAGATGTTGATGCTTCAGATTGTGTTAATCCAAATGAAATTCTTAATTCTTTAAGTGTCATATAATCACCTTCTAATATTATTATATCATTTTGGCAAATGTTTTCAATATAAATATGTCATTTTGGCATTATGATTTTAATATGTTGTGCCATTTTGGCGTATTGTGATCTTTTACAAATTTTATTTCGAATAAAAAAGGCTTGATATTTGTATCAAACCTAACGTTTAAAAATGGTGGACCTGGGGGGACTCGAACCCCCGTATACAACCCAATCTACCTTGCTTTCTACACGTTTATTCTGTCCAGAATCTTCATTAGCCCTAAGCGAACAGACAAGCTAAAGACTAACTACACTCTATTATTTTCGTTACCTATGTTAGAGTAGCACACAAATAATATATCCTAATACGTTGAATACCAAAGCCTATTACCTTAGGAAAATAATAGGGTGGTAGCTCGCGTTAATTAATTAGCAAGCATATGCAGCGCCCATTTGAGGACGAGCTGCATATAAATGTGTATTGTTTGCGGTTATTTTAACCTCGACGTTTTATAGTGGTCTACCACTACGTGCTTACAAAGCTTCATGAATCATAGCGAATCCAAAACAAGCCCATATTTAGTGCTATTATAGTATAGCACTTTTTTTATTTATTTACTAGCGATCAATATACTTCATCGCCTTAGCTACCTCACGCTTACCTTCTTCCTTCTTGATGGTTTCACGCTTATCCTGTAGCTTTTTACCCTTTGCTAGAGCCACCTCTATCTTAACTAATGAACCAACAAAGTATGCCTTTGTTGCTACTAGAGTTAAGCCATCAGCCTTAATCTTTTGACCTAGCTTTAGGGCTTCCTTTTTATGTAATAGTAATTCACGAGAACGAGTTTCATCATGATTAAATATATTACCATTATCATATTTTGCAATATGCATATTAAGAATATATGGCTTATTGTTTCTTAATATTACATATGCATCATTTATATTACACTTACCAGCTCTTATTGATTTAATCTCAGTACCAGTAAGCTTAATACCTGCCTCATATGTTTCAAGTAGAAAATACTCGAAGGACGCTCTTTTATTTGAACATATTACTTTCATTAATACTCATCCTCCTCATATCTATTATAATCATCTTCAAGCATAAAATCAATCTTTCTCGTATCTCTGTCTGCTTTTAAAACAACTATTTTAATACTATCACCAAGTCGATATTTTTTCTTGCCATTTGATAGTGTCATAGTAGCCTCATTATAATCATAAAAGCCAATCATATTTCTAAATGAAATTAAACCTTCTATACCATTTGGAAGAGTAACAAACATACCAAAGCTCGTAATTGAAGTAATAATACCAGTATATGATTTGTGAATATATTTTTCCATATACCAAGCATAAAGCATATCATTAACCTCACGCTCACACTCTATAGCCTTACGCTCAGATATCGAGTTAAGCTCGCAGATATCAGGTAATATTTGCTCAAAAAATGACAAGTCATCATA
>JAZNYN010000100.1:0-7988 GCA_045594405.1 Anaeroplasma sp. | reverse complement strand
CCCCTAATCATTTTTAAAAGAATTATTTATTTAATTATAACATACTATTCTTTTTTGTTCCATTATTATAAATAAATTTATATAAATCAAACATTTTTTGTCGAATTTTGGTGAATAATGTAATAAAAAATATATCTAATTGTATTTTTTTGGAAAAAGTAGCACAAAAGATAAAAAAAATATTTTTTTTTAATTTTTTCTCTTTACAAATCAAATTAAATGATATAGAATAATTGAGGTTTGAGTTTAAAATTGAATTTGCAACTACAACCTCCCCCCCATTGGTTGGCCTAAACGATTCAATTTTATAATTTTCACTTTTGAAGTCAAACCAAAATTCATATATGCTTGCCAACGAGCATATCTAGATAAGAAGGTCATTCGCAGAATGGTCTTTTTTATTTTTACAAGAAATGATATAATTTAGACGAGGTGTTAACTATGTCTATATTAATTTCAAAAAGTAAATATGTAAGCTTCGTTGAGTGTCCAAAAAAGCTTTGGCTTAAGCTATACAAGCCAGAGACTGAGATTATTACTGCTGCCACTAAAAAGCGATTAGATGCTGGTACAATTACTGGTGATCTTGCGATGGGTTATTTTGGAGATTATGTGGACGTTACTACCTACAATGGTGATCGTCTTGATCTTAATGAAATGGCAAGGCTTACTTTAGAGGAAATGAATAAGGGTACAGAAAATATATGCGAAGCATCATTTTTTGTTGATGATTTATATTGTGCAGTAGATATTCTACATAAAGGAAAAGATGGTTGGGAAATATATGAGGTTAAAAGTACAACTCATGTTGAAGATTACCACTACCATGATTCTTCCTTCCAATGCTATGTGCTTTCAAGATTTGGCCTAAAAATAAGTTCAGTAAATGTAATTGTTTTAGACAATACGTATGTAAGAAACGGAGAGCTAGAACTCAATAAGCTTTTTAAAGTAAATGATGTATCATTAGAAGCAAGCAAGCTTGTTCCTAATATTCCTAAAAACCTTGATAAGCTAAGAGAATTTATCAAAAACACTACCGAACCAAAAAACTATATTTCAAAGGCATGTGATAAGCCTTTTGAATGCTCATTCAAGGATTATTGCTTCAAAGATGTTCCTACTCCTTCTGTTTTCGATTTATCAGGAAGTAGAAAAAAATATGATTACTATAACGAGAATATAGTAAGCTTTGAAGACATGTATAACAGCAAATACTATAAAGCATTAACTGATGCAAATAAACGTCAAATTATCTTTGAGTTAGAAAATAAGGAAATGGAAATTAACAAGGAAAAGGTTAAGGATTTCCTATCAAAGGTAACATATCCATTATATCTATTAGACTTTGAAACAATGCAGCCTGTAGTACCACTATTTGATGGTACAAAGCCATATCAACAGGTAACATTCCAATATTCCTTACATATTATTGATGAAAATGGCAATTTATCTCATAAGGAATTTTTAGCTGATGAGGGTGTAATGCCATGTAGAAAGCTTGCTTTAAGCCTACTTAATGATATACCTAAGGATAAGATGATAATGGCATATAACGATACCTTTGAGAAAACTAGAATTAAAGAGCTTGCTAATATGTATCCTGATTTAAAAGATGAGCTTTTAAGTAGGGTTGATAATTTTATTGACCTTATGGAACCATTTAAAGAACAATATATCTATAAGAAGGAATTTAAGGGTTCATATTCAATCAAGTACATTCTTCCTGGATTATTCCCAGATGAAGATGAGCTTGATTATCATAATCTAAGTATTGTTCATAATGGTAGCGAAGCTATGGCAATATATGAAAATCTTTTAAGCTATGATGTTGATGAGCGAAAGGAAATAAGAAAAGCCCTATTAGAATATTGTAAGCTAGACACCTTTGCTATGGTTAAAATTTTACAAAAATTATATGAGCTAATAAAATAAGGAGATATCAATCATTGAATCTCCTTTTATTCTGATACCTTAAGCTCTGGGGCAACAACATTCCTAACCCAAATCTTCTTTTTATATCTTAAATATCCAAATATCATTTTTATTGGCTCCTCTAATGATATGAAGGCATATACCCACATAATAGGAAGCTTAAATACAAAGGCAGCTAGTAAACCACCTGGAATAGCTATCATCCAAACACCTAATACATCTAATAATATACATACCATGATGTCGCCACCACTTCTTAAAATACCACATATATTAGTTGAATTAAATGCTTTAAACGGTAATACTATAGCGTATATTAAGCAAACCTCCTTTATATACACCCTTACTAAATCAGTAATCTCCGTATATAGGGAGCTGTAAAAATCAACAGTCAAGTATATGGTTATTCCTAAAACAGCCGCAAATATTACTGCAGCCTTTAACAGATTAGCTGCAGCTTTTTCTGCTTCATCAAATAATGAGGCACCAAGCAGATTACCAACAAGAATTGCACAGGCATTAGAAATACCTATTAAAAATACCCAAGCTAAATCCTGGAAGGTGGCTGATATTGTCATTGCAGCAACAACCTCACTGCTTATATGACCATATATAACAGAATATATTGTAGTACCTAAGCCCCACATAAACTCGTTAATAATAACAGGATATGATATCTTTATTATTTTCATAAGGAAGCTTCGATTAATGCTTGTCATATTTCTAACGCTAAGCTTAAAGCTCTTTTTACAGAAAATAACAATAATAACAAGAAGTGTTATTTCCACAACTCTAGCAATAACAGTACCAATTGCAGCACCCTGAACCTCTAATCTAGGAGCTCCAAATTTACCGAAAATAAACATATAATTAAAGAATAAATTAATAAACAAGCAGCTAAATGTTACTAGCATTGGTGCTCTTGTTTTATTAATTGATTTTAAAAAGCCAGTAACACACATTGAAATAGCAGTTGTAAGATAGCTTAATGAAACTGTTTGTAAGTACTTAGCACCTATTTTAATCAAATTACTATCCTTTGTAAATAAGGATAATATTTGTGAAGGAATAGTTAGTGTTAATACAAAAAATAAAACACCACCAAATGTACATAAAATCAGTGAAAAGCCTAACGATTTATTTAAACCATTCTCATCTTGACTACCAAAATATTGACTAGTTAAAATTGAGGCACCTGATATGATTCCAAACATCAATAGATTAAAAACAAAGAAAACCTTGTTTGCTAGACCAACAGCTGAAACAAAGTCCTGTCCTAAATTAGATATCATAAAGGTATCAATCATATTTAGCAAGGTATTTATTAAGTTTTGAACTGCAACTGGTACTCCTATCCATAGTACCTTCTTCCAAAAATTCATAATAAACTCCAATAAATTAAGGGTGCAAGCACCCTATTAATTCTTTTTGATATATATTGTTTGTTTAGCTCCTGTATCATTAACTAATACATCGTTACCCTTGTACTTAAAAATTAATAATATTGATACAAATAAATCACCTATACATCCACCAAAATGGATAGCAAATAATACAATTAGGTATGTTGCTATTAAAGTGTTTTGGACTAAAAAAATAGGGACTAAAAATAAAATATTAAAGATAACAAATGGTGCAAGTGAAGTTACAACCATAGGCCACTTCTTAACATAAAGCTGTGGAACTCCACAGAATGCACAGCTCCAAGATATACCAAATGTTAGTTTTGCCTTAGTATATATCTTAAAAAATAAACCGTGTACTAGCTCATGTAAAATTATATATAGAAATAACGCCACAATAAAGCAAACTGTAACAGGCATATAGTAATCTAAAGCCTCGCCTGATGTTATTTCAGATAAATCAACTACAAACATCAATAATGGTGCACCTACAGCAACCATTAATACAAATGATAATAAGGTGAAAATAATACCTGTTTTTGTTTGTTTAGCATCTATTGAATATACATCTTCGTATCCAACAGGAAGCTCTTCAAAATAATTGCTCATAAATTATCCCCCTAAATAAATTATTTATTTGATTTTACTCTTATATAGCTATATTTTCAAGTAGGAAATTATTTATTTTTCTTAACAGAATATCCAAACTTTCCTAGCCATGAACCTAGCTCATAATATTGACCATGTGAATAAGCTATAATATTAGAAGCATCTAAATTAAATCTATTAGTTTGATCTAAATACTTATCATCTATTGTAACACCTAAAACCTCTGCTAAAAACATATGATGTGAGCCTAGCTCTAATATATCCTTAACCCTACATTCTATATTAACAGGTGATTCTAAAATTGATGGCGCATTAACATATTTAGATTTTAAGGGTGTAAGCTTACATTCCTTAAACTTATCTATGTCCTTCCCGCTTTTTACACCACAAAAATCTGTCGCAAAGGCCAAATCCTTTGTTGTAAGATTAATTACAAATTCCTTAGTATTCTTAATTATTTCATATGAATATCTTTCTGGTCTTATAGAAATGTAGGCCATTGCTGGATTTGTACAAACTGTACCCGTCCAGGCTACAGTTATTATATTAGGCTTACCACCCTCATCTTGACAGCTTACCATTACTGCAGGAACGGGATAAATCATATTTCCTGATTTCCAATATTGCTTTCCCATTAGATGTTTACCTCCATAATTGTTACATCCTTAATATCTATGCCATGCTGAGCAATGCTTAAGGCATAGCTGTTATTCAAACTATCTGAAACAATAAAATCAACAGTATCAAAGGCAACATAATCTACAAAATTTTCTTTATTTAATCCTGTCCCAACTAATTTAAAATATGCTTCCTTTTTACAAAATACCTTTGTAATATATTCCTTCTTAAGCTTAATGTCAGTAAGTAAAGATAGCATTGTTAGCTCATCAAAATTTAACACCTTTTCCTTATGCTTAAGCAGGTTGTTATCTTTAATTTGCTGAACATCAATTCCACATTCTTCTAAAGAGATACATACGTAAACTAAATTTCCAGAGTGTGAAATATTAAAATGAATCCCATCAACATATGGCTTATTGTATGAATTACGTTTAATTTGCATCTGACTTATATCATAATTATAGTATTCTAACAATGCTTGTGATAGGACATACCATGCAACAAGACTTTCATATTGTGATTTAGTGTTTTTATATTTAGAAGTTTCAAAAAGACAATTTTTAGGTAAATTGTCCATAATGTAGTCTTTAGTTAATGATGTAGTGCTTAAATCAACCCTAAATACCCTCATAAAAGCTCCTTATAAAAAAACTTAACATTAATATTATAACATAGCATTTTTATTTTTGATACATAAAATAAAAGGACTCAGCTGAGTCCTTAAAATTTAATCTGAATTAGCTTCCTGAGGTGCAGCTACCTC
Organism: Anaeroplasma sp.; assembly: GCA_045594405.1. Taxonomy (GTDB): domain Bacteria; phylum Bacillota_I; class Bacilli_A; order Acholeplasmatales; family Anaeroplasmataceae; genus Anaeroplasma. The sequence goes on along the minus strand of JAZNYN010000100.1, from coordinate 2,657 downwards.
TTCAGCAGCTTTATCAACTACATTTGCTTTTTTCTTCTTTTTGAAAATGTGACCTCTTAGTAAAATCAAGTTATAAACTATGAATAATAAGGCAAACAATCCTAAAACAATGAATGTATTATTTATTTTTTGAGCTGCAAATGTCATTGTAAGTAGAACCGGAGCACCAAACGCTATTGCAGGAACCTGCTGTAAAACTAGGTTATCTGCTGCAGGTGTTTCATAGTTAGGGTCGATTTCACGTAGTAAAATCATACCTGTAGATGCAGTACCAGTAAGCATACCAAACATTGAGAAGAATGCTTCATATGGATATTCTGGATATACCTTTTTACAAATTAAATATGTATATAAGAAGGTTGCTATTGCACCTAAAATACATACAAGTAATAATGGCCATAATAAGCCCTTAAGATCTTGCCAATTAATTGCTGCGATACCTGAAACAATCATTACATCAAAGAAGAAACCAGATAATCTATTCATGAAATAATCATTAATATGAGTATGAGTCATAAGCTTAGCAGCTTTAGTTCTAGCAATTATCTTCTTTAAAATCATTGCAAATAAAGTACCAAATAAGAAATTGAAGCCCCATAATAATGGTTTTAAAGTGTTAACACCAAAATTACCCATATAGTTTTCTGCTAACCATGAGAAGCCATAAATGAATAAGAATGTAAATATATAAACACCAAAGATTGCAGCGAATTGAATTGTAATCTTATCTACTGATTCATTAAGTGGAGCCTCATCATCCTTATAGATGTTTGATGTATCTAAAGATGAAGATGCTTCCTTTCTAGCCATTTGTACCTCTAGCTTACCCTTTTTCTTTAATACGTTAAGGAAAACTACACCTATAATACAAGCAACTAAAAAGCCAATTGCGGCAATAGATAAACCAAATGATGCACCGCCCTCGAAGCCTAAGCTTTCAAATATGTTACCAAAGTTAAGGGCTTGTCCTGTACCTTGACCATATCCCATTGGTAATAATAAGCCTGCTGCATAAAATACCTTATCAGAAACAAATAAATATAGAGGAATAGTTATAGCTAAGCCTACTAATGCTTGAACTAAATAGTTATTTATTACAACCATACCAGAATCAATAACTACAGCCTTATTCTTATCCTTGTTTTTATTACCTGACTTTAATGTGATTGCAATGAAACCTAAGCCTAAGCAGTGGTAAGTTAAGGCTTCCATAAATCTATTATTAATTACATCTTGAACATATGGTATAAATTTTAATGCAAAGATTAAAACACCACCAATAACACTTGCAGGAAGTAAGGAATTTCTAATAAATTTAATTTTTCTTCTTGCAATGTTTGAAAGTACAATTGCTAATAAAATAATACTTATTTGAACTACAAAATCCCAAATGCTATAATCCCAGAAATTCATAGTTTCTACACTAGATTCCAACAAAATCATTTAAAACACCAGCCTTTTTATTCTTTAATATGTAATAAGCATGCATTAATTTAATTACATTCTTATTATTTTCCTTAAATAATTGATATGTCTTTCCATTATGATAAATATTAAGCTTCTTCTTGCCTAAGCATGTTACAGCTTCAATATTATCAAAATCTAATACTATACTTTCAGTATCTAAATCAAAGACAAAGCGATCATTATACATTCTTAATAATCCATCACCTAGCTTTAATTTCTTCTTATACATTCGAGGCTCATAAAGCTCAACCTCCTCCTGATATATAATTTCATTATCAGGATAATCTAGACTTTTAACATAATCTAACTGATAATCTCCCCATTCCTTAACTGTTTTAATATTAAAATCAGGATGGTCAGATTCAAATCTTAGGTTAGCTTTATATTCTGCCTTAAGACCACATTCAGAGCAATATACAAAATTCCCCTTAGAATAAATAGTACTAATTTTTCCACATACTGGACACACATATAAATAACGCTCTAAGCACTCGGCACGCTTTTTGCTCTTATAATTATCATAGTAATTTTCATCATCTACAGTTATTTGTTTAATGATTAAATCATATAAAGCCTCATTACTCATATTCTTAATTTCATCATAGCTATAGATATGCTTAACAAATGCTTCACATTTTCCTTTTCTAGGCTTACTAGCCCATCTAGGCTCAGCACCAAAGCCACCTAAAATATTACAAATAACAAGAGGCTTTTTTAGCATCTTGACAAGCTTAACTATCGAATCATCAACATATCCTAAATGTCCATCATAATTTCTATTACCTTCAACAAAGATGCAGATACTTCCATTTTCCTTAATCACTCGCATACAATTTTTAATCGCAGAAAGATCTGATAATCTACTCTTTTCCTTTGGTATTGGGTGAACTAACCATTCAATAAGCTTTCCAATAACTCTATGCTGAAAAATATCATGGCTAGCCATATAATATAAATGATCCTTAAAAATGGCATTCATAAAAAATTGATCCATTGATGTAGTATGGTTAGATATAACTATTGAATTTTCCTTAAGCTTAATAGGTTTAGGTCTTTTAAATTTGTATTGTAAACGTAAATAAGTGTTGATAAAAGGATTTATTATCTTTTTAACAACCTTATGTCTTTTTTTAACCCACATACTACTTCCTCACAAATTAATCGAAATATCTCTTATATAATTATAGAAT
>JAZNYN010000099.1:0-5653 GCA_045594405.1 Anaeroplasma sp. | reverse complement strand
TAAGCTATTAATGAACTTTATGCTAGTATTAGGTATGTTCCCTGGTTTCTTAACTATGATTTTATTATATAAGGTATTAAGCTGGGTTGGATTAACTGAAAATAATTCTATGTGGGGTTTAATTTTAGTTTACACAGCAAGCTCTGGTATGGGATATTATGTATCTAAGGGTTACTTTGATACAATTCCTAGATCACTAGATGAAGCTGCACGTGTTGATGGTGCAAATAGAGCTCAAGTATTGTTTAAAATTATATTACCACTTGCAAAGCCAATTGTAATCTATAGTGTATTAACAGGATTTATGGCACCATGGGGTGACTTCATGTTTGCTAAGTATATAGCACACAGTAATGTTGACGGCTACAATGTTGCTGTCGGTTTACAGAACTTAATGTCAAAGCTATTAAAAGATGAATTCTACACATTATTCTGTGCTGGTGGTGTAGTAGTAGCTATTCCAATTACTATTTTATTCATGTTATTACAAAGATATTATGTTGAAGGCGTTACTGGTGGCGCAGTTAAGGGATAGGAGAAAAAAATATGGCAAATTTAAAATTAACAAATGTAAAGAAAATTTATGATAATGGTGTAGTTGCCGTTCAAGACTTCAATCTTGATGTTGATGATAAAGAATTTATTGTATTCGTAGGCCCATCAGGATGTGGTAAATCAACTACACTTCGTATGATTGCAGGTTTAGAAGAAATCACTGAAGGTACTATTGAAATCGATGGTGAAATTGTTAACGACCTACAACCTAAGGATAGAAACATTGCAATGGTATTCCAAAACTATGCATTATATCCACATTTAACAGTTTTTGAAAATATGGCGTTCGCTTTAAGATTAAAGCGTCCAAAATTAACTCAAGACGAAATTTATTACAGAGTTACTGAAGCTGCTGAAGTTTTAGGTATTTCTGAATTATTAACTCGTAAGCCTAGAGCTTTATCAGGTGGTCAACGTCAACGTGTTGCTATCGGTAGAGCCATGGTAAGAGATTCAAAGGTATTCTTAATGGATGAGCCATTATCAAACCTAGATGCAAAGCTTCGTAATCAAATGCGTGCTGAAATCATTTTATTACGTGCAAAAATCAATTCTACATTCGTATATGTAACACATGACCAAACAGAAGCTATGACATTAGGTGATAGAATTGTTATCATGAAGGATGGATTTATTATGCAAGTTGGTTCTCCAACTGAAGTATTCAACCATCCAAACAATTTATTCGTTGCTGAATTTATTGGTGCTCCAAAGATGAATACATTCAAGACTGAATTAGTATATCAAGCTGGTAAATACTACGTTGCTCCATTTGGTGCAAGAATTGCAGTAGAAGGTCCTAGAGCTCAAAGATTCTTAGATAAGGGTATTAACTCTCAAGAAATCATTCTTGGTATTCGTCCAGAACACATGTACATTGCTGAAAATAAGGGTGTTGGTGCTTTACGTGATTCATTCCAATGTACTATTTTAGTTAATGAAATGATGGGTAGTGAAATTCATTTACACTTAATTACAGATGATAATACTAAGCTTATCTTTAGACTTCCAACAGTTAATTTAACTCCAGAAGATACAGCTAAATTAGTTGCTGGCTGCAAGATTAATATTTCATTTGAAGATAAGGTAATGCATTTCTTTGACCCAATTACAGAAGAAAACTTACTAAATTAATTTGTAAATAAGCAAATTTTTAAGTAAAACTCATTTATAAAATATAATTTATAAAAGGAAAGAGCAATCTTTCCTTTTTTGTTTAAAAAAATAACGCGTTATTTAGCCCAAAATAAGCCCTATAACGCGTTTTTACTATTTACTTAAGAATTACTGTTGTCTGTGGAGAAATCGTTAATATTCCGTTTTCTAATGTTACACCCTCATTACCAATATATATTGCTATAGAAGTAAATTCATGTGTCGTAATTTTAGATAAATCGTATTGTAGTGGTTGATTGATAGATGTATTATGTATTACACATACAGTGCTATCATTATATGTTGCTGTAAATCCACCAACAGTTTTATCTCCAGCAGGTATAGCTTTGTAAGCTCCTCTTGCAATTTGAGGATAAGCATTTCTAATCATAATTAACTTTTTGTAATGATTGTAAAGGCTTGTTTGATCCTTAAGCTGTTCTTTAACTGTACCATTAACCTGTTTAGCTGGATCATATGTAGTTTCTGATGGGTCTTTAATAGTATCATCATCACCCCATAGCATTGCAACTCTTCTGTTAGCATCTGAATTTGCACTACCACGTGAGCCTTTAATACCAATTTCCTCACCATAGTAAATAAATGGAGAACCAGAAGAAAGAATATATAGATTTGCTGCCATCTTAGCATATCCATTATTTAAAGTAGCAAAGCCTGCAGCTCTATCCATATCATGGTTTGTTAAGAATTGATGCATAATTCCATTATATCCATATGTGTTAAGTTTATTAAGATATGATTCAACATATCTCGTATATGTAGTAACATTTCCACCCTTAGCAGCTTGGAAAATTTTACCTTCTGCAGCACTTACTGAGAAGTTGAAGCAATCTAAGCCTTCCTTTTGATATGTAGAAACTATACCATCAGCATCCCAAACCTCACCTACAGTATAAATGTCAGGCTTGTAAGACTTAAGCTCACCAATGTACCAATTCCAGAATTCTGAACTCTTAATATTATCTCCATAATAAATATATTTAGCAGCATCAAATCTAAATCCATCAATACCTAAATCAATGTAGTATTTTGCCACCTCTAAAACTGTTTCACGTACAACCTCATTATCATAATTTAACTCAGGCATATTACCAGAGAAGTTACATTCATAGTAAATCTTTGAATTTCCATAAGTTGAATATTTATTACCATTAGGAGGAGTAGAACCTATATTGTAGTATGAGTAGAAGTCGTAATATGGATTAGTTTCATCATTAGTATTATGTGCTTTAATAAATGATTTAAACCATTGGTTTTGATCACCTGTATGATTTAAAACTAAATCGATTATAAGCTTGATACCACGCTTATGACATTCCTCAATTAAGTCCTTTAAATCATCCATCGTACCAAAATTAGGATCGATTGTATAGTAATCTGTCACATCGTACTTATGATATGTTGGAGATTTAAATATTGGAGTTAGCCATATACCTTGTATTCCCAAACTTCTACCAGAATTAGGATCACCATCATTAAGGTAATCTAATCTTTCAATGATACCTCTTAAATCACCGATTCCATCACCATTGCTATCAGAGAAGGAACCAGTCATTATTTCATAAAAAACACCATTATTATCATCAACTAGTGTTGTTTGAGTTAATTGCTCATCATCAATGACAACCTCACCCTTAACTACTCGATAGCCTTTGCATGATGTCAATGAAGAACCTAGTAATAACATAAAAATAAACAACAAAAATTTCTTTTTCATAAAACTATAAATTAATCTAATTGAGAATTTAATAATGCATCATCAATTTTACCCCATGCACCATTATTTTCTCCAGCACACTTAACATAAATACCAACAACAAAAGTATCAGTTCCATTGTATTCAATATCATAAATAGTAGTAGTATCCCAATTACCATAACCATTAATAGTTAGTGGTGAAGTTTTAGTAATTGTTCCATTAATTTTAGCGTATGCATAAATATCTGTTATACCGCAATCGCCACCCATGATTGAAATTGAGAACTTATATTTACCAGCAATAAAGTCATTACGTGTTACCTCTTGTTCTAGATAGAATTCAACACTATTAGAAGCTGAACTCCAGAAGTGATAGTGTCCTTGACCTGTTAATGAGTCTGTTGCTTTAATTTCACAATGAAGCTCATCTGCAGAACCAATTTGATTAACTGTCCATCCTGTAGGAGTAGGAGTAGCATTTGCATCATCTTCAAAACTATAATTGTTTAAGAAGTTGAATTCAATCATAGATAAATAACAATGTGCCTCCATGCCTCCAGCAATACCAACTATGTCGTATTTCTTAGCGCCGCCAGTTTTGAATGCATTAAAGTCAATTGTATCATATTTAGTAGTAACATAATTTTCATCAGTAACTTGGTAGTATTTCCATTCAACATCAATTTCTTGTTTGCTATCATCAACCATGATTGCATTAACCTTTGTAGGAAGAACAATTTCACCTGCCAAGTCACAAACAATAGTTGTATCAGCAATAGCATCTGGAGTAATATCAATCTTATTACCTTTTCTTAATAAGGCCCATAATTTTAATGATTCTAGTGCTTTACCATTTGCATCAAAGAATGCTTGGTTATCTACTGAATTACCACCATAATATTTTCCTGCATCATTAGGGTCATATCCAGCAGCATAGCTAGAAGCCCAGCCTGTACCATACTTTTCCCACATTGCTGAATTTTCTTCCCAAGAAGAACCACCAGTAGGAATCCAAGTGCCTTCCCAATAGAATACACCAATACCTCTATCCATATCATTAACTACACAGTTAACAATGCTTCTGATAGAGTTAGCTTGACCTTGTATTGTAAATGGATGAGTTTTAACGATTGCACCACCATCAGTGATTGTGTTGCCATAGAAATCAGAATCCTCTGCAGTCCATGCATATGATGTTTCAGCAACCATAACATCCTTATCATAAGTATCAGAAATTTCATTTAATAATGTAGATAAATTATCTAATGTACCATGCCAATATGGATAATAAGAAGAAGCAAATACATCGTAATCAATCTTATAGTAATTTAATTTACTTGCATAATCCTTGTAGTTAGTAACCTTTTCAGGGTTGGCAAAGTGAACAGCAATTTTTGCTTTTTTGTAAACCTCTCTACAAGCCTTTGATGCTTGAGTCATTAAAGAAGCAATATTAAACCAAATCTTTTCGCCAGCCATTGCACCATTAGTTTCATTACCAATTTGAATCATGCCTACATCAACATTATTATCTTTTAATAATTGTAAGCTCTCCTTAGTATATTCATAAAGAGCCATTGCTTTTTCAGTGATTTCCATTCCAACCCAAGCCTTTGGACACATTTGCTTAGCAGGGTCTGCCCAGAAATCTGAATAGTGGAAGTTTACTAAAAGCTTCATGCCATATTTAGTGGCTCTTTTACCGATTTCAACTGCTGTGTTAATGTCACAGTTTCCACCACCATATCCGTTACCATTTTCATCAAATGGATCATTCCAAACTCTTACACGAATATAGTTGATTCCATTATCTGCAAGAATCTTAAATACATCCTCTTCAATACCATCATGATTGTAGTATTTTACACCAGCTTCCTCTAGTGAAATAACACTTGAAGCATCCATACCAAGGATAAAGTTATTTTTCATACCCTTAACCTTTTCAACATATAGTGTATCACTTTCTACATTAACCCTACTACAAGAAGTAGTTGTAGCTACCACTGTAAACAGTAATGCTAAAGAAAGAAATACAGATTTTAATTTCATTTTCATAAAGTCCCTTCTTTCATAGAATTATTTAGCTAATAATAGCTTTCCATAAAAATATACTATTTGATTTTAATATATCAGAAATGGATATTCTAATTATATAATAATATAATTAAGTAAAAAATACTATATAAAATTGAAATGTAAGTGTTTTCTTTTGAATTATATAATA
>JAZNYN010000098.1:0-1506 GCA_045594405.1 Anaeroplasma sp. | reverse complement strand
GGAAGATATAAGAAAGATTTTTCCTGATGCTTTTGAGGGGTATGAATTGACTTCTCGTGTGTATCTTGAACAAGGCAAATATGAAGAAGCTTTAAGTATTATTAATGAAGGTTTAAGCAAGTTCTATAATGATGTTAATCTACGTATATCAAAGATTAATATTTTAATAAAAATGAATAGAGTAGCTGAGGCAGAGCAGGTTGTTAATGAACTTAAAAATAGTAAATATGCTGATCAATTTACTAAGGTGATTCTTATGCAGGAAGTTTCTATTGCTTCAGCAAAAAATGATCCTTATCAAATGTGTAATCTATTAATAGCTGCTTTGCAACTTGAAGAAAATGGCAAATGCGATGAAAATACACGATTTATGCTTATGATGACTGCAATATTAGTTAAAGAATATGATATTGCATATCAGATGGCTCAGAGTTTAGTGGAGCAAAAATCTAACAGTGAATTTGTTGTTTCTGCATTATACCATATAGGCGAAATTGCAAGTGCTATGGGGCGCCAAGATGTGGCTAGAGCTCATTATGTAGAGGCTACAAAGAAATTAAGAGAAATCTCTTTGTCACCTAGAACGCATTATGAGTGTTATATGTATAGAGCCTTATCTCATATGAGAATTAATGAGTATGATAAAGCTTTAGAAATGGCAGAGTATATCGTAGATTTGGCACCAGAAAGAGCTGACGGATATATGATTTATGCAGATATTTACAAGGAAATGGGACAATATGATAAAAGCGATGAATACTTTAGAATTGCTGCAGAAAAAAATCCACAATTAAAGAATCGAGGCGAATAGTATGGGGGTTGATTTAAAATATAATCTTGACGATTATAATAATGCGCTTACTAAGATAAGAATTTTAAAAGATGATATTCAGCATCATAAGCAATCTATGATTAGTGGTTTGCAAGCTATACGTAATGACTGGACAACTGAAGGAGGAGTAGCATTTTTCTCATCTGTTGATGACAGTTGGTCTAAGGGTATAGATAATTGTGTTACAGTACTAGAAGATCTGATAGATTCTTTGGAAAAGGCTAGGGCTGAATATGAAAAAATAGAGCCGGAAGCTAATAAGTGTTTTAGTAAGTTTTAATAACAAAGCTATGTTAATCCTTAATGGATAAAGAATATAGTATACCTTTAAACAACTTAAATAATGTTTATTTTGAAAGGAGATAATAATTATGGCAATTAAAATGACTCCAAGTGAATTAAGAGACTTGGCTACAGCAGTTACAGGAATAAGAGATGAAATAGTAGAAAGAGTTAATAGCATGAACTCTCGTATTAATACTGATACACAAGAGTGGGATGGTGAATCAAAAGCACAATATTTTTATGATTATGATTCATTACTTCCAACATTACAAGAAACATTCCCAAATGTTATTGAAAATCTAGCTCAAAAATTAACTTTTGCAGCTGACAAATTAGAAGAGGCAGATAAAGATATTGCTTCAGCAATTAAGAACTAATTGAATATTTAA
>JAZNYN010000097.1:0-7958 GCA_045594405.1 Anaeroplasma sp. | reverse complement strand
TGGCATCGATTATGTCATACCGGATTATTCCTATATCGTAAAAAACGCGGACAAGATTAAAGGTTTGTTTATTACTCATGGTCATGAGGATCATATTGGTGGTATTCCTTTTTTACTTAAGAAGGTAAAAATCCCAAAAATCTATGCTGCTGGTATAGCTGTAGATTTAATTGAAAATAAGCTTGAGGATTATCCTGACTTATTATCAAAAACTCAAATTGTTGAGTTTAAGAGCCACTTTGTATTTAAGTTTAAAGGCGTTGATGTTTCATTCATTAGATTAAACCATTCAATTCCTGATTCGTTCGCAATTGTATTCCAAACTGAAATAGGAAATATAATCCATACTGGTGATTTTAAGATTGACCTAACACCTGTTGGTCCTGCAGCTGAATATGATAAGCTTACTGAATTTGGTTCTAAGGGTGTTCTTGCACTTCTTGCCGATTCAACTAATGCAAATCGTGAAGGCTATTCAGAATCAGAAAGAAAAATCGGTTTATCCATTAATGAATTATTCTCTAAGGTTGAGGATAGAATCATTGTAGCAACGTTTGCATCAAACATGTATCGTGTTCAACAAATTGTTCAAGCTTGTGTTGACCATAATAGAAAGATTGCAGTATTTGGTAGATCAATGGAAAAAACTATTGAGATTGGTCAACAAACTGGTTATATTAAGGCTCCTAAGGGAACTATAATCGATTCATCTGAAATTGATAACTATCCAACAAATGAAATTTGCTGCTTAGTTACAGGCTCACAAGGTGAACCACTTGCGGCATTATCTAGAATCGCAAATGGCACTCATAGATCAATTAAGCTTATTCCATCAGATACTATTATCTTCTCTTCTTCTCCTATTCCTGGAAATCAAGAGGGTGTTAATAGAACTATTAATCAATTATTCAAGCGTGGTGCTAATGTTATCACACATTCACCTATAACAGATACACACACAACAGGTCATGCAGCTCAAGGTGAATTAAAGCTAATGCTTACTCTTTTAAGACCTAAGTACTTCATTCCAATTCATGGTGAGTACCATATGCAAAGAGTACATGCAGACCTAGCTATCGAAACTGGTGTTAAGCCGGAAAATACTTTTATCCTTGCTAATGGTGATTTGCTTGCTATTAATGACCATTCTGCTCGTGTAGCTGGACAAATTAAGGCTGGTGAGGTGTATATTGATGGTACTGGTGTAGGTGATATATCTTCTGAAATTATTAAAGAAAGAAGAATGCTATCTCAGGATGGATTATTCTCATTAATAATTACAATTGATACGAAAAATAGAGCTATCCCATTAGAGCCTCAGGTTGTTTCTAGAGGATTCATTTACATGAAGGATAGTGAGGAGCTTACAAAGGATTTTGTACATCAATCTAAGCTTTTCTTAGCTGCCGAATTAGCAAAGGAAAAGCCTTTAAATCTAAATCAACTTAAGCAATTATTAGCTGATAATCTATCTGCATATATTAAGAGTAAAACAGATAGAAGTCCAATTGTGATTCCAATCTTTATGCCAATTGAATTATAAAAACATACAAGCAGAATTTTCTGCTTGTTTTTGCTTGGAGGTAAGGTACATGAAAATAGTAATAACAGGCTTTTCAGGTGCAGGTAAATCAACACTTGCTAAGAATTTAGGGAAGCATTATAACATTCCTGTTTTGCATCTGGATGCATATCATTTTAAGGAAAATTGGCAAGAAAGAGATAAGACAGAATTTGAACAAATTGTTCAAGACTTTATGAAGAATAATGAATCTTGGATTATTGATGGTAATTACCGAAGAATAGCAACTAATAGATTTGAAGCTTGTGATCAGCTATTCCTTTTATACTATAATCGTTTCTTCTGCCTAAAAAGTGTAATAAAAAGATACAAACATTATAAGGGTAAAACACGTCCTGACATCGCTGATGGCTGTGAAGAGAAGATAGATAGGGAATTCCTTTTTTGGGTCTTATGTAAGGGAAGAACAAAACAAAGACGTAAGCAGCTTATAAATCGTGCAAAATCGCACAAGTGTGGTCTAATATTTAAAAACAGAAAACAGCTCTTTAAATATTACGATGCAAACAATATTGAATACGAAAAATAATCCCCTAGTAAAAGGGGATTTTTTTGTTTCTTATTTCTTTAATAACAAACACATTTTCTTCTAGCCTTAAAAAATGAGTACATGCTAAAATTATTTTCTTCTTTCCTGCAATTAATTCATTTATATTAGAAATATGTTTTTTAATATCTTGATTATCTTCTATTGCCTTAATGAGCTCCTTACCATCAATAAACAAGCTATTCTTATAAATTTTTGATAAAAAATTAACTGTATTTGTTGAGCCTATAATTACACTATTTCTATCAATATATTCTTTTAATTCATCAAACACTCCGTAGACATTGCTGTAGATTAATTTTAAAAATGGCAAAGCTATGATAGAAAGAGTGTTACAAGCAAGAATAATAACATCACATTTATTCTTTAGATATTCAATTAAATATATACTACGCTTAATCAAAAATTCCTTGGTCTTATCTCCATAAGCAAAAAAAGCACTATCCATTATAAGAATATAGCTATCATTCTTATTATAGATGTGCTTTAGATATGCTAGACCTCCAAGACCGGAATCAATTATTCCAATTCTCGTCTTATATCCTCACCCTTGAATGTCTTCTTGTTAACCTCATCCTTAAATGCCTTAAATACAAATGAGGTAACCTCACAATCATTAAATGCATCGTGAACCTGAACATCATTGTTATGATAGTAGATTTGATAAAGCTTAAATAAGCCTGGATCATTTCTTAAATCATAGAAGTTTTTAATCAATTGACAAAGATTCACAAATCTAGTTTTAAACTTTAATGATGGCACACCATTAATATCATATGAATCATTTATCACAATAATGTCATTTTTACCAAATACTAATATAACTGGATTGTATTCCTCAATAATAGATGCAAATTCATCATAAAACTCCTGATATGAAACAGCCTTCGAATCAAAATCTAGCTGGTCAATATTTAAGAACTTGCATACCCTTTTTGATAACGTTGGTGATAATGTAGGCTTAATATAATTAGAATATCTACAAACCTCATCTCCCTCGCCATTTAATAATAAGTAGCCTGCTTGAATAATCTCAGGTCTAAATGGTTCCTGTTTAATTGAATATGAAGGCATAGTCATTTCTAAATCTAAAACCATAACATTACCTAATGAAGAAAGAAACTTAGATAAAGATTGATTTAGATTTCTCTTATCATAATATACAACTGTTTCGTATTTACCAGGTAAATATAATCTATTAACATAAGAAACTAAATATGCACAATTTCTCTTACGTCTATATATTCTTTCCTCATCATATTCTAAGTCTATAATGTTACCCTTATATAAATAACGCTTAAATAAATTTAACTGACTATTTTGAAAATAAAAATATTCAAGCTTCTTATATTGCTTAATAGCTATTAACTTATTTAAAATATCCACACTATGGATAACACCACAAATTCTCATAAATACTCCTTAATTACGGATTACACAAAAAGCTACTTTTTTACAGAAATACTCATTCCATCACCTATATCATAAATTGAGGTAGTATAATCCTCATGAGATAATAAAGCTTCATGGAATGCTCCAAGCTTTCTAATCAAGCCTCTTACAGCTCGAGTTTGATTTTCATAATTTTCTTTATCCTCTATCAAGCCATGAAACAGCATGTTATCACAAACTACGATACCACGGCTTGAAAGTAATGGTGTATAAAGATTAAAAAATTTCATATATTGTGCTTTTGCAGCATCAATAAAAATCATATCAAATTCATAATCCTTAACATCATCAAATGCCTCAAGAGCATCCTTAAAAATAATCTTTATTTTATCATCTAGTCCTGCTTTAGATACATTTTCTATAGCCTTATTATACATTGCTTCATTTCTTTCAATCGAAACAACAAAAGACCCTACTACATTTGACATTCTAATTGCCGAATAACCAATTGCAGTACCTATCTCTAAAATTCTAATTGGCTTATGTAATCTAATAATCATTTCTAAGAAAGCAAGTCCCTCATCAAAAATGATAGGGACATTGTTTTTTTCTGCATAATCCTTTAGTTCTAATTCAAAATCTGAAAACTTAAGATTACATAGATTATTCATTGTCTTGGTCACATTCTCCATTACAATCATTTGCATGTGGACAGCTGCTGCAGCCTTGTTCTTCGTCCATTCTTGCACAATAATCTTCTAATAATTCTTCAAGTAAAGCCCATTCCTCTTCATTATCAATGTGCTTTAATTGACCAGCACCCTTACCTGATTCAATGTATTCAGCTGCAGTACATTCTTCAGTACCTTGAGGCATAAACACTACATAGTGCTTATCAAATTCTTCACTATAATAAGTGAATAAAATGTCACAAATAATTTCTCTACCATCATCAGCGGTAATTGTTAAAGTACGATCTTCCATTGCTGTTCCTCCTAATTAAAATGAAATTCTATCTAAATAATTTTGCAAAATAACTACAGCTGCCATTTCATCCTTTTTATTCTTACGATCCTCACGTCGAACGTTACCTGTAATCATTGCGCGATTAACTATTACTGTTGTTAATCTTTCATCTGCAAGCACAACCTTAATATCAGATTGTGATTCAATTTTTTGCTTAAAGTCCTCTGATATTTGAGCTCTAATACCTGCATCACCATTCATGTGCTTTGGATAGCCTAAGACTACTGTCTTTACACCTTCCTTTTTACATAAATCTAATGTGTAATTAATAGCTGTATCATAATCATCATCCTTAAAGCGAAGAGTATCATAAGCTCTAGCAATCATGCCTAAAGCATCACTCATAGCAACACCTAATGTTCTAGAGCCTAAGTCTAAGCCAATATACTTCATTATAAAATACCCTTAATATGTTCTAAGGCTTCTAATGTTTTAGAAGGGTCCTTACCACCTGCTTGAGCTAAGTCCTTCTTACCACCGCCGCCTCCGCCAGTGATTTTAGTAGCCTCTCTTACTAATTGACATGCATCATAGCCATCCTTTGCTGCACATACAAATGTAACCTTATTATCATCAGCACCGGCCAGCATTACAACATCTAAGCCCTTGTTGTTCTTTAATGCTTGAGCCATATCCTTTAATAAATTAGAATCAGTTGTTTCAACCTTCACAACAAGCTTATTATTGTAAATTTCTGAATCAAACCTATCTAAATCTGAAAGTGCACTTTGGCTCTTCTTTTGATTATATTCCTTTTCTAAATCCTTAAGAGCTAAAGAAGCTGCTTGAATTTCCTTTCTTAATGCAAGAATATATCTATAGCCAAACACCTCAATAGAGCGTGATTGATAATTTGTTTTAAGCTTAATTCCATCAGCTGAAGCTAAAGCAATAACATCGTTCATCTTATTAACTAATGTAGCTAAATTGCTATTTAAATTTGCAGCAGTTTGATATACAAACTCCATAGCATTTGAAGATGTTGAAGCAGTAATACGGAATAATCCTGAACCAATTGATTCAATAGAGTTAATAGCAAATTTTTCAATTTCTGCAGTGTTTGATACGTGAGTACCAGCACAAAATTCCATTGAAACATTCATATTAACAACCCTTACCTTATCACCATACTTATCATCAAACAATGCTGTAGCGCCTAGCTTCTTAGCATCCTCAATATTAAGTACCTGTGTGCTTACAGGATGAGCCTCTTGGATATATTGATTTACTAAATCCTCAATAGCTAAAATTTCTTGGTCAGTTAATGCATTATAGTTATTGAAGTCAAAACGACAATATTCAGGACCAACCTGTGAGCCTTGTTGGTGAACATGATCACCAAGTATAGCCTTTAATGCAGATTGTAATAGGTGGGCACTAGAGTGATTCTTTCTAGTTAAATCACGATTATCCTTATCAACATAAGATAATGCAATGTCACCAACCTTATATGGATTATTATCTAATATGTGTAAATGCTGTCCATTCGGCATCTTAATAACATCAATGACATTAGCTGAACCAAATGTTCCCTTATCACATAATTGTCCACCAGAGAATGCATAGAATGGAGTTTCATCTAAAACAACACCATTTCCAAAAACACCAATAACCTTTGATTTATGGTTAGTAGCCATATAGCCTGAGAATCTAGATTCTTCCTTAAATGCTAGATATTCCTCATTTTGACCACCCATTGAATTTTCATCCTTACGTGCATTTCTAGCTCTTTGCTTTTGTTCATCAAGCTTAGCCTTAAAGCCGTCAATATCAACGCTCTTTCCAACCTCTTCAGCATACTCCATAGTTAGCTCAAGCGGGAAGCCATATGTATCATATAATGTAAAAGCATCTTCACCAGAAATTAAGCCCTCTGATTTAGAAGCAATTGCTTCAAATCTCTTCTCACCTTGTGCTAAGGTGGCTAGGAACTTTTCTTCCTCAGATGAAATAATATGCTTTACAATATCAGCCTTACCATGAAGATATGGATAGAATGGATCCATAATATCAATAACTACATCAACAAGCTCTGACATAAATGGCTTATTAATTCCAAGCTTCTTAGCATACTTAGATGCTCTACGTAATACTCTACGTAATACATAGCCTCTGCCCTCGTTAGATAACACAGCACCATCTGCAACAGCAAATGTAACTGTTCTTACGTGGTCAGCAATAACCTTAAAAGCCATTTGTCCGTCATACTTAACCTTAGAAATTTCTTCAGTTTTCTTAATGATTGGCATGAATAAGTCTGTATCGTAGTTTGTATCTACCTCTTGAATAACACAGCATAATCTTTCAAGACCACAGCCTGTATCAATATTCTTAGAAGGAAGCTCCTTATAGTCCTTGCGCTCTACGCCTTCCTTTGAATTAAATTGTGAGAATACGATATTCCAAATTTCAATAAAACGATCGTTTTCGATATCTTGCTCAATAAGTTCCTTACCACGCTTATCATATTTTTCGCCACGGTCATAGAACATTTCTGTGTCTGGTCCACATGGTCCTTCACCAATTTCCCAGAAATTGCCATCAAGTGGAATAAGGTGATCAGGATTAATACCATGCTTAATCCATGTATCTCTAGCTACAGTATCCTCAGTATAATATGTGATATATAGTCTATCCTTATCAAAACCAAACCACTTTTCATCAAATAAAAGCTCCATTGCATACTCAATAGCTTCTTCCTTAAAATAATCGCCAATTGAGAAATTACCAAGCATTTCAAAGAATGTATGATGTCTTGCAGTCTTTCCTACGTTTTCGATATCATTAGTACGAATACACTTTTGAGCATTTGTTATTCTTGGATTTTGTGGAACCATAGAACCATCAAAATATTTTTTTAGTGGTGCAACACCTGCGTTAGTCCATAATAATGTTGGGTCATTAACTGGTACTAATGATGCAGATGGTTCAACGCTATGCCCCTTTGAAGCAAAGAAATCCAACCACATTTGTCTAATTTGACTTGAACTCATTTTTTTCATAATTTATACCTCCATGATGTTATACATCATTATTATCGATTTACTTCGATAATATATCATTATAATTATAGAACAAAACTATACCATTATCAATAATGAATTTCGTTGTTTTTGGCTTATTTTTGATAAAAAACGTTACCAATGTTAGTTTTATAGATTTAATGAAACAAAAACAACTTAATTATTATATAATTAATTTGGTGATAAAATGACATTATTTAGCTTCGCAAACAAAATTAAAGCTCAAAGAGAAAAGTATGGTTTAAGTCAAAAAGAGCTTGCAAGACTTATTCCTACTAATCCATCTACTCTTTGCAAGATTGAAAACTGTAAGCAAGAACCATCCTTTTTTATTCTTCAAAGATTAATAATAATTCTTAATATTGATTTTAATGAAATAATAAAAGCC
>JAZNYN010000096.1:0-4279 GCA_045594405.1 Anaeroplasma sp. | reverse complement strand
GGCAATAATTTCGCAAACTTACGATCTTTGCTAGTTTTTAAACAAAACGCAATTGATTTTCATAGGAAAACTACAAAAACGCTTAAGAGATCAATACCCATTGTTTATTGAGTGTCCAAAATAGTGGGTTTCGGGACGTCAATAATTTCGCAAACTTACGATCTTTGCTTGTTTTTAAACAAAACGCAATTGATTTGCATAGGAAAACTACAAAAACGCTTAAGAGATCAATACCCATTGTTTATTGAGTGTCCAAAATAGTGGGTTTCGGGCGATTTCGAGAACGGCAATAATTTCGCAAACTTACGATCTTTGCTAGTTTTTACGTGATGAACTACAATACCATTACCCTTAGTAACATATCCCATGATAGGATCACCAGGAATAGGGTTACAGCAGCTACCAAGCTTTAGCTGAGGATTTGTAAGCCCCTCTACTATAACACCAGTAGTTGAGTTTGTAGTTAAAATTCTTTGGTTACGTTCGATCGCACGAGCTAAAGCCTCTTCACTTGACTTTTGTTCAATACCGACATATTTACTAACGACAGTTTTTGGTGAAAGGTTACCCTTACCAACATCAGTATATAAATCCTCCAATGAGGAAATATTATTTTTAGAGAAATTTTTCTTAATAAATTCCTCTGTTATATCATAAGAAACTATCTTATTAGACTTAAATTCATCATCTAATAAGGCTCTACCTTGAGCAATAAGTAAATCCTTATTTTGACGATTCAAGAAATTCTTAATCTTATGTCTAGCATGAGTTGTTTTTGCAATCTTTAGCCAGTTTTCAGATGGACCAAAGGAATTCTTATTAGTCTTAATTGAGATAATATCTCCAGTTTTTAATTCATAATCAAGTGGAACTATTCTGTTATTAACGATAGCTCCTACTGTAGTATTACCAATATTTGTATGAATCTTATATGCAAAATCTAATGGTGTTGCACCACGTGGTAGGTCAATTACCTCACCAATAGGTGTATAAACATAAACATTTGCATTAAGAATATCCTCTTTGATTGTTTCAACATAATCCTTTGCATCATTAGGCTTTTCCTCTTCAGAAAACTTAAGAAGCTCTCCATACCATTTAAGCTTTTGAGCAATTTCAAATTGTTCTTTTTCCTTAGAGTACTCTACATTTTCCTTGTATGCCCAGTGAGCAGCGATACCGAATTCCGCAATCTTATCCATTTCAAATGTACGAATTTGAACCTCAAAAATAAATCCATCTGTAGAGATTACTGTAGTATGTAATGATTGATAAAGATTTGGCTTTGGTACAGCAATATAATCCTTAAATCTCTTAGGTACAGGTGTGTAATGAGCATGAATCATACCTAATACCTGATAGCATTCTCCTACTGAATTAACAATAATACGAATTGCTAAAACATCATAAATATCCTCAAATGCTTTATTTTGAGTTTTCATCTTTTTATAAATTGAGAATATATTTTTGATTCGACCAGTTATCCTCATATTCTCAATTTCACAAGGCTCTAGGAAGTCTCTAATTTCATCTATAGTACGATCAACATTTTTTGAACGCTTAGATTGATCATTTTTAACCTGAAGAGAAATCTTATTGTACTGAATTGGATCAACATATTTAAGCGCAGTATCCTCAAGCTCAGCCTTGATTTTGAACATACCTAGCTTGTGTGCTAAAGGCGCATATATTTCTAATGTTTCACGTGCAATTCTTTCTTGCTTTTCAGATGGTAAATGACCTAAGGTACGGATGTTATGAAGTCTATCAGCTAGCTTAACAACAATAACACGAATATCCTTTGCCATAGCTAAAAGCATATGCTGATGATTTTCAACCTGCTTTTGTTCTAAGGATGCAAATTGTAATTGAGCAAGCTTAGTTACGCCATCTACAATATCAGCTACATCCTTACCAAACTCCTTAGCTATATGCTCAATGGTTTCGTCTGTATCCTCAACAACATCATGTAAAAGTCCAGCAATAATTGTTGATGGTCCTGTCTTTAGTGTTGCTAAAATACAAGCTACACTTAATGGATGAATTATATATGCTTCTCCACTTTTTCTAAATTGACCCTCGTGTAAGCCATTAGCTAAATCATAAGCCTTCTTAATTAGGGCTTGATGGTCCTGATTAGTAATATATTGACTTGTTAATTCAAATAATGCTTCATAATTAATTTCAGTATTCATAACATCAACCCCTTCCGAATGCTTTTGTACTTCAAATTTTTTTATTCACCTTCGTATTCAAGCATAGTGAATACGTCATAATCCTTTAATAATTCTCTACCCTTTAAATCAATAAGGTCAATAACGAATGCCATACCTACAACCTCAGCACCTAGCTTTTCACATAAATGAGCTGCAGCTAATGCAGTTCCACCTGTTGCAAGTAAATCATCAATAAGAACAACCTTATCACCAGGCTTTAATGAATCCTCGTGCATAGCTAAGGTATTAGTTCCATACTCTAATGAATACTCCTCAGTAATGACACTTCTTGGAAGCTTACCAGGCTTTCTAACAGGAACAAATCCTAATCCTAGCTCAGTAGCAACAGGACAGCCAAACACAAAGCCTCTTGCCTCTGGACCTACAATCTTAGTAGCACCCTTCTTTTGAGCATATTCTGCAAGCTTTCCACATGCATACTTAAATGCCTCACCATCATTCATAAGAGGTGTAATATCTCTAAAAATGATACCTTCCTTTGGGAAATTTTCAATATTTGCAATGTAATTCTTTAAATCCATAAATATATCCTCCACTTAAGTTGCGTATAAAAAAATTATATCATAATTATTTTATAAAATAAATATTTGCTGCTGTGATATTTAATAGAAATTAAAAAATTTTGTTACTTTTTGTAAAATTATGACGTTTATTCATTTTTTAAAGTATCAAGCATAATCTTTATTATGCAAAGGAGCTTGATATATTGAAGCTTTCAAAAAACGTAAGAGCCATTCTAATAATAGGCTCAATAATAAAAATTTTAGGGATAATATATCGTATGATTTCATCTAGGCTTTTAGGGATAGAGGGAATGCGATTAATGTCATTAATTATGCCAAGCTTATCACTATGCTTATGCTTATCTAGCTTTTCAATTCAAGCAGTATGCAACCAAAAAATAGCATCTAATCTAACAAGCCAAAAGCTAAGAGCATCTCAAATAATAATTGCATCCTTTAAGGTTACAATGACCTCATCTTTAGTGGTTGCGATTATGATGCTACTATCATTTCCAATCTATAAATATTTTTATCAAAACACCTTCATTTATTATCCACTTTTATCCTGTATTCCACTTATTCTTTTTTCAAATACATCTGGAGTAATGAAGGGATATCTTGAGGGGATTAACAACTTCCATACCACACATATCTCAAACCTTTTAGAATCCTTAATAAAGATTCTTTTTACAATGCTCCTTTTATATTTATATAAAAGCTTCTCAAAGGAAATACAGGTTTTACTTGCCTTTATATCATTAGCCTTAAGCGAAGCTGCATCATGTATATATCTTGCATTTAAAATTAAAAAATACAAAACAAAACCTATAAAAAGCATCCAAACTAACGGTCTAGAAAAGGACATTTTTAAACAGGCACTTCCCTTAACACTTGAGGGTCTTACAACTACTGTAGGAGGCTGGATTACACCATTTGTTTTCTATGCTGGCTGTAAAAATTCATCCATTGATTTTTATACCTCAACCTCCTACTATAACCTAGCTCAATCATACGCTATACCACTTTTGTTTTCTGGTCAATTTGCAATGCTTTCAATTGCCAAATTTATCTACCCCTCTATATCTAAAAATCAAGACAAGAGGGATGTGGTTTTTTCAATAATCAATAAAAGCCTAATATTTGGATTGCTGCTATCAGTTTTTTGCTTTACTCTATGCATGAACTATCCTAAGGAGGCTCTTTTAATTTTATACGGTAATACAGAAAGTGTAGATATTGTTAGGTTTTTAGCGCCTGTATATTTATTCATATATTTTGATCCAATATTAATAATCATTCTGCAGGCCTACAAAAAAGGAAAGGCCTTATTTAGAATTTCTATTATTACCCAGCTTGTTTCAATGATAATTATATATATGTTATCATCAAACCCAATCTTTAACACCACAGGCTATATTATAGGATTATCCATTGCGTATTTTTTAAAATTTATACTTTTATTGCTTGTAGTAATAAAAACCATTAAATACAAAATTAAGATCACTAAAAATATAATATTTATACCTCTATCAATTTTCT
>JAZNYN010000095.1:0-5926 GCA_045594405.1 Anaeroplasma sp. | reverse complement strand
ATGATAGAAAAAAATTATTGAATTCTTGTTTAAAGTGTCAAATTATGTTATTATAAAAAGAGTGAAAGTATGGTGATTTACTAATGCAAAAAAATGCATATAATGATGATTCGATTACCGTTCTAGAAGGTCTAGAGCATGTTAGAAAACGTCCTGGTATGTACATTGGTTCTACTGATGAACGAGGACTACACCATCTAGTTTGGGAAATTATAGATAACTCGATTGATGAAGCACTAGCTGGTTATGGACGTGAAATATCTGTAACTATTAATAGTGATAATTCAATCACTGTTGTAGATAATGGCCGTGGTGTTCCATGTGGAAAGCATTCAACTGGTAAAAATACAATGGAAATTATTTATACTAAGCTAAATGCAGGTGGTAAATTTGGTGGAAATGGATATAAAACATCTGGTGGTCTACATGGTGTTGGTGGTGCGGTTGTTAACGCATTATCAAGCTATATGACTGTAAATTCATCTAGAGATGGAAAGATTCACCAAATAAGATTTGATGCTGGTGGAACTAAGGTTAGTGAAGTTGAAATACTTGGTGAAACAAAGAAAACCGGTACTACTGTAACCTTTAAGCCAGATCCAAAGGTATTTACAACAACTCTATTTAATTATGAAACTATTAAAACAAGAATCAGAGAAAGTGCCTTCTTAATTAAGGGACTTAAGATGTCTTTACATGATAAGCGTTCTGGAAAGCACGATACATTCCAATATGAAAATGGTATTTCAGAATATGTAAATTATATTGATTCAAATAAAAAGCCTGTCCATCAGGTTGCATACTTTGAAGGATGTTATAATGTTCCTGAAACTAAAGAGCAAATTGAGGTTGAGGTTGCATTACAATTTATTGAATCATATAATGAAACAATAGTATCCTTTGTAAACAATGTTAAAACACCTGATGGTGGTACACACGAAACAGGCTTTAAGACTGCTTTAACTAGAGCCTTCAATGACTATGCAAAGAAATTTAGCTTAGTTAAAAAGGATCAAACATTAGAAGGTACAGATATTCGTGCAGGTATGACTGCAGTAGTATCTGTTAGAATCGGAGAAAAGCTATTAGAGTTTGAAGGACAAACTAAGGGTAAATTAGGTACACCAACTGCTAAAACTGCAGTAGATCAAATTCTTTATGAAAATCTAGAATGGTATCTTCTTGAAAATAAACAGCTTTCTGAAAATATAATCAAAAAGGCTATCAAGGAGGCCGAATCAAGAGAAGCAGCTAGAAAAGCGAGAGCTCTAGCAAGAATGGAAAAAACTTCTAAAAAGGAACAAAATCTTTCTGGTAAGTTATCTCCTACAAGTGAAAAAAACAAAGAAATAAATGAGCTATATCTTGTTGAGGGTGATTCTGCCGGTGGTTCTGCAAAGAATGGTAGAGACCGTAGATTCCAAGCAATTTTACCATTACGTGGTAAGGTATTAAATACTGAAAAAGCATCAACAGATGCAGCATTAAAGAATGAGGAAATTGCAACAATGATTTACACTATAGGTGCTGATTATGGAGAAGCATTTGATATCAAAAAGTGTAATTATAAGAAGGTAATTATTATGACCGATGCCGATGACGATGGTGCTCACATTCAGGTTTTATTATTAACTTTCTTCTTCAGATTTATGAAGCCACTTATTGAAGATGGTAGAGTATATATTGCTTTACCACCATTATTTAAGATTACTAAGCGTGGTAAAAAAGAAGAAATTGTTTATGCATGGAGTAATGAGGAAAAGGAAAAAATCATTTCTCAAGCTAAGTGTACAACAATCGTTCAACGCTATAAAGGTCTAGGTGAAATGAATGCAGAACAGCTATGGGATACTACAATGAATCCTGAAACACGTAACCTAATTCAAGTAAAGCTTGAGGATGCTTTAGAGGCTGAACAACAAATCGAAACATTAATGGGTGGCGATGCATCTAGAAGAAGAGATTGGCTAGAAACACATGTATCATTTACTCTAGAAGAGGAGGAATAGGAATATGGCTGCAAAAACAACTATTAAGCAAAAGCTAGACATGTTCCTAGCTGAAAAATTCGAAGAGACAAAGCTTGAGGATGTATTAGGTGATCGCTTCGGTAGATACTCAAAATATATCATTCAGGATCGTGCAATCCCTGATATTAGAGATGGTTTAAAGCCAGTTCAAAGACGTATTTTATACGCTATGAATGAGCTTAAATTATTTGCAAATCAACCTTATAAAAAGTCTGCACGTATTACTGGTGAGGTAATGGGTAAGTACCATCCACATGGTGACTCATCTATTTATGAAGCTTTAGTACGTATGAGCCAGGATTGGAAAATGAGTGTTACATTAATCGATATGCATGGTAACAATGGTTCAATCGATGGTGATGGTCCAGCTGCAATGCGTTATACTGAAACACGTATGAGCAAGAATGCTGAATATCTATTAAAGGATATTGATAAGAAGACTGTACCATTTATTCCTAATTTTGATGAGGAAGAAATCGAGCCTACAGTATTACCTGCAAAATTCCCTAACCTACTTGTAAATGGTGCGATGGGTATTTCATCAGGTTATGCAACATACATTCCAACTCATAACTTTAATGAGGTTGTAAATGCTACTATAGCGTTAATTGATAATCCTAATTTAACAATTGATGAGCTTTTAGAAATTATGCCAGGACCAGACTTCCCTACAGGAGGTATAGTTCAAGGTAAGGAAGGTATTAGAGATGCTTTCTTAACTGGTCAAGGTACAGTTGTAGTTAGATCAAAATACGAAATAGAGGACATCAATTCAGAGCAAAAGAGAATTGTTATCACTGAAATTCCATATGATACCTTTAAGCAAAAAACTGTTGAAAAGATGGAGCAACTAAGAATAGATGGTAAGATTCCTGATGTTCAAGAAATAAGAGATGAATCTGGTAGAGATGGTCTACGCATTGCAATTGATCTTAAAAAGAGTGCTAATGCTGAGGTAATTATGACTTACCTTTTCAAGAACACTGACCTTCAGGTTAACCTAAATTATAACATGGTTTCTATATCTGAAAGACGTCCAGTACGACTTGGTGTATTACCGATTTTAAGTGCTTACATTACACATCAAAAGGATGTTATCACTAACAGAACTAATTATTTATTAGATAAAGCACAAACTAGATTACACATTGTTGAGGGCTTTATGAGAATGATTGATGTTGTAGATGAGGTAATTGCTACAATTAGAGCTTCTAAAAATAAAGCTGATTCAAGAGAAAACATCATGGCTAGATTCGGCTTTACAGAGCCTCAGGCTGAAGCTATCATCACAATGCAATTATATAGATTATCTAATCAAGATATTGAAGCATTACGTCAAGAGGATGAGGAATTAAATAAAAATATCATTAAATATAATAAGATATTAAACTCTGAACGTGAGCTATTAAAGGTAATCAGATCAGAGCTAGTTGATATGAACTCTATAATTGTCCAACCTAGAAGAACTCAAATTGAAGATGAGGTTTCTTCATTAAAGATTGACGAAATGGAGCTTGTAACTAAGGAACAAGTTATGCTATTTATTTCTCGAGAGGGCTACCTAAAGAGAGTTGGTTTAAAGTCATTTAATGCTGGTAAGAACATTGGATTAAAAGATAATGATGCCAATATATTTGCTAAAGAGGTATCGACTTTAGACAAGCTATTAATATTTACTAACCTAGGTAATTTCATTTCATTCCCTGTATTTAAGATTGCAGAATGTAAGCTAAAGGATATAGGTACATATATATCTACAATAGTTCAAATGAATCCAAAGGAAAAGTTTATTAAGGCATATTGCTTATCAGAATTAGATCCTCAAACTAATGTATTGATGGTTACAAATAAGGGTAATATCAAACAAGTAATGCTATCTGAATTTGAAATTAATCGTTATACAAAACCTGTAAGAGGTATGAGAATATCTCAAGATGAAGAGCTTGTATCAGTAGATATGATTAATAATCCATTAGAAATAATGGTATTTTCTAAACGTGCTGAAGCATTAAGATTTAGAGCAACTGATGTATCTATTTATGGTACAAATGCTGGTGGTGTTAAGTCAATCAATTTAAAGCCTAAGGACGAGGTTGTAAATGCACTTTATACTAATAAGAATGATGATTTCATTCTTCTTACAAATCGCCTTACATTAAAGCGTATGAAGGTTTCTGAGGTACCTTTAACAAGACGAGCTAGATCTGGTTCTTATATGATTAAGCCATTAAAGACTAATCCATATTTAGTAGTTCAGGCTGCTAAATTAACTCCTAATCAATATAAAGAAAATACTCCAATAAACCTAGTTTATAAAAATGGAAACGATGTAGTTGAAGCATTCTCATTAAAATATAATGTATCAGATTGTGGTAGAAGTATTCAATCAGATAATGCTGAGCTAAAGGAAATTCTAGGCTTATATATGACTGATCCAGTAGAGCCTGATCAGGAGGTTTCAGGAGATTACCTAATAGAGGTTAAGGAAACCTTATTTGGTGTAGATGATGGTGCGACTAATGAAACACCATTAAAGCAAACAAAAAAGGATAAGCAAGAAAATGCTAATATCCTAGATGAATTAAATGATATTCTATTTAAGGAAACAGGAATTAAGCAAACTAACTTCCTAAGACCTGAGGTAGATGATGAGGAATCAAAAAATAAAGATATAGAATATAAGAAGATTTCATTATTCGATGAATAAAAAAAAGGACGTAGGCTATAAGGCTTACGTCCTTTTTTGCATGTTAATATAGTTCTTCAACAAAGTTCACATAATTTAAATTTGAAATCATTTTTACAATATCAGTATGTACCTTACAAGGAGTTGTCTTTCCTATTTTTAATGTAATTGTATAAACTGATAAACCGGAAGAAGCATATGCAACATTACGCTCAATAGACTTTACATTGTAAAGATTTTCTCTAGCGAATGTAACAAATTCCTTAAGGTTTTCTCTCTTTTCAAATTCTACGTGAAGCTCAATAACCTTAGATTTTTTAACGAATGCATTTTCTATTATAGGTAAGAAAGTAAATACTATAGTAATAACTAATGCACCTATAATTGCAAGTGTATAGAAGCCAACACCTAGTGCTAAACCAAGACATGCACAGCCCCATAAACCAGCTGCAGTAGTTAATCCACGTATCTTATTTCTTGATGTTACTAAGATAGTTCCAGCACCTAAAAAACCAATACCTGAAATTACCTGTGCACCTAATCTTGCAGCATCTCCATTGCCTGTAGTTATACAAATAAACTCATTTGTAAGCATCGCAATAGTTGAACCAACACATACAATAATGTAAGTTCTAAATCCTGCAGCATGGTTAGTTACAGCACGTTCAGCACCAAGAATACCACCAAATATAATTGCTAAGAATAGTCTAAGTAATATTGAATAAACATTTAACTCTGCAAGAAAATCCCATTTCAAAAGTGAAATTATAGGATCAACCATATTGATTAAAATCATACTCAACACCTCGTGCATTTATTATATCACAAAACTTTCTAATATTAAAGTGTTTATAATTTATATAAACCATATAATATAACAGCCTAAAAATCTTGAAATAAAATTAGTAATTGTATATAATAAATTTAAGAGGTGATACGATGGCAAAGCAGATTAAACTTAAAAATGTAAATCTAAAAGATAGTCCATTTTATAAGGCACCTGAAGACAATGAACACTATCAAATTGAAACAGTGGTAGAGCGTGTTGAAGCTGGTTTAGTTGGTACATTATATATCACAAATGAGATAAATAAACCATTCTTTAAAACGGGAGATTTAGCTCATATACGTACGGGAGGAAGAATCCAAATAGGAGATTTTATCCTATATAAGGACCATGAAGAATACTTCCTTAGACGTATAATTAAAT
>JAZNYN010000094.1:0-5020 GCA_045594405.1 Anaeroplasma sp. | reverse complement strand
ACCTTATCGGTTAAATCAGCACCTTGATCCTCTAGCTTAGAAATTTGAGCCTGTAGATCATCAACCTCTGCTTGTAGGGTATTTTCATTCTCAACACCTCTATCAATATCAGCCTTATATTGATTTAATGTAGTAATAACTGTATTTAGGCCATCAACACCATATTGTGCTCTTGCAATAGAAATAATAGAATTAGCTTCCTCAAGCTTTTTATAAGTTTCCTTCTTACTCTTCTTATATGCCTTTAGGCTAATCCATTTATCAGCTAATTCTGATGCTGTCTTTAGCTTAACTATTACCTCTCTTGAATAATAATTACTTCCTAAGGAATCACCTGCTGAATAAACTAAATCATAAATCTTAGATTGATATTCGCCTGCAAGCTCACTTGTTCTATCCCAGGTTCTATCAATCTTTCCTCTTATTTCATTACAAAGCTCAATTGTTTGATTAACAATTTCCTTTGCTTCTTGATTGATAACCTGCTTATCTAATGCCTCAGCACCTCTTCTTGTAAATTCTAATAGCTTATCAATTTCTGTATAGCAAGGATATTCTTGAGGCTCCTTTGCTAAAGCTTCAACATATTCCTTCTTTAATACTCTAGACTTGTGAAGCTTAGCTTCAGCCTTCTTATCAGTTTGATCAACTAATAAATTAACAATTTGAGCTATTGCTTCCTTGCTTTGTCTATTGAAGCCATTATTAACATAATAAGGTAGATGTTTATATAAATCTCCTACTGTTTCATCGAAGAATAATTTACAGCTTTCGCTAGCAATTCCAAGCTCATAAACCTTAAGAATTTGTTTATTATATGGAATCTTATTAGCATCTAGTACCTCAATAATTCTTAATAAATCGTTCATAATTTTCCTCCACTACTATAGGTATATTTTTGCTTCATCAAGAAGCTCTTTTAATCTATAATTTTTCCAGCATAGGTCATCCTTGCTAAATGTAAATGAGTTACCATTTATATCAGTTTCGAATAATCTTATTACTTTAAAATTATCTTGTACAATTTGTCTATAAATTGGTTTGATTTTTATACTTTCCCAAAAGCTTAGCTTAGCACCACGGTTAACAAACACTAAATATATATTATTTCTATCTTTATTAATTATTTCAGAATTAATTAATGATAGCATATTTAGCTTTACAAAACGTGAATTTGAATCCATAATACCATCAACCTCATCAACAACATAAACATCAAAGCCTTTTTTAATATACTTAAATGCCTCATTATTATTAAGCGTAAATAACTTTTTTGCATCTGTGCTATGCACTCTGAAGCATCCAAAGATTGGTGGATTCTTCTTATCATCTGAAGTCTTGACAATATCAAGAATGCTTTCAGCCTGATTATGCTCGAAGATTGCTATATTATTAGCATCATAACCACGAATGACACTTGGATATAGCTTTGAAAGTGATAGCTTATCAGCATCAATTTGCTTTGAGCCTAAGCTATCCTTAGTATCAGAGTCTAAGCCCTCTAGCATGTTAAAATATAACAATGCAGCATTTTCCTTTAGCGATTGAATGTTTGGCAATTCGATAGTACCATCAATATCAATATATGATAAATCTCCAAAGCAAATAGAGCGATAATAAGATTTTGCAATCTTGCATCTTTCTAATTCACTACGATTTTTATCAACATAATCATAATCATAGAAATAAGCCAATCTAAGCATTGCCTTAGGATTATATGTGTTAGCTGCTTGCTTACAAAGCTTAACAGCCTCGTCTAAATATTTATTATATTCAACCTTAGTGCCTGCCTTTAATGCATAGTGGTATGCAATTTCAGATTGAATATAAAGCTCTTCATTTTCTTCACTGATTCTAAAGTCAACCTTTGAAGAAACATCAAATAGAGTTGTTTTGCATGATGGACATGCAAGAGCACCAGTGAATATCTCTAAAGGACGTGGATATTCCCTATTACACTTTAAACATTTCATTATTCAAGTCCCTCCCCAATTGTAAATGAATAGGTCTTTGTTACTGAAGTGAAGTTTGCACCATCATGAGTAACTACTAATACGTAATATGTTCCAGCTGGAGTGCTACTGCTAAAGCTTGTCACCTCAGCTGTAAGCTCAGAATCACTGAAATATCTAACCTCACAGTCACCATACTTACATAAAGGTAATGTTGGAATAGATGGCTCCTCACCATAATTCCAGCCATCAATTGCAAAATCAGTAGTAATACTATTTTCACATTTGTTCATTACAATTTGCTTAGTGTATACTGAAGGCTTACAATAGTTGCTATCAGATAAAGTTATTGTAGCAGTATATGTACCTGCATTAATGAAATATCTATCTAATGTAACAGTAAGTGGTACATTTACACCATTAATATCCTTATATGATGCAGTAATCTTGCTTGATTGCTCTGTACCATCAAAATAGCAATCCTCATAAGACCAGTCTACAACTATTTCTCTTGGAGCAATTCTATAATGTGCAGATGTATATTGAGCACAATAATAATTAGCTGCATTAGAGCCCATTGATACAAATTCTATATTATAAAGACCAACATCATCATATTCCTTTACTGATTCTCTAGCTAAATTAACTTCTACACCATTAAGTACGCTTGAATTGATTCCATCGTAAACAGTATAGCTTAATACAGAATCCTCATCACCATATACTCCATTTACCTCATTAGCTACAACATTTATAGGACGCTTTGCAATATAATACTGGCAAGATGCAGATTCATTTGTAAAGATGTAGTTTGAATCATTAGGTAAGCTTGCTACACATGTGTATGAGCTTTCTGAATAATCTGTAGCAGCTCCTGTATAGCTAATCATGTCTAATAAATTAGAATAGCTGTCATTTACAGTACCATCAATCGCTACTACCATTGAATGTTGCTCATTACCATTATAAATATATGTAATATCTGAATAACCTGAAGCAGGAGTTTCCCATACTGCAGTAACCTTCTTTGGAACAATATGGAAGCTATATGATGCTTCTTCAGAGTCAAAAATATAGTTTTTAGATTTTAAGCTAATTCTTACAACATATTCACCTACTGCAACACCAGAACCATCATATACAGTATTAGTAATTAAATCTGCTTCATCAGCTGAAATAACATTATTATATCCAGCCACTAATGGTCTTTGGCCATTTCCATTGTAAATCAACTCATTTGAAGTCCAAATTGGAGTTATCACTCTTTGATTAATAACTAAACTGCAATATGCTAAATCACTCTTTATTTCATACTTATATGATAATGAATCGCCAAGAATAATTTTATATTGATAGCTACCAGCATCAATTTGATCCTTATCATTATCACTTGAAGATACAGAATATAAATCGAAATCCGCTTGATTATCTCCACTGATAAATTGATCAGCAGCAATAGTAGCACTTATCACCTTTGGATTACCATCGTATATATTATCCTCTGGTAAAACCCAAATTGGTGTTAATTCCTTTTTGTTAACAACAACCTCTACTACCTGAGTAGCTGTGGCTGATAAAGATGAATTTGGATGAGTAGCCGTTACATAAACTGTAAACACCGGAGAAACAGCATTAATAATATTATTTATATTAAATGTCTTACCTGTGCCTATTGTTTCTAAGGCTGAATCCTTCCAAATATATTCGTATTGAAAGCCTGGAGCAATCTCATTATGAGTAACACTAAATGTAACA
Source organism: Anaeroplasma sp. (assembly GCA_045594405.1). Classification (GTDB taxonomy): domain Bacteria; phylum Bacillota_I; class Bacilli_A; order Acholeplasmatales; family Anaeroplasmataceae; genus Anaeroplasma. The sequence goes on along the minus strand of JAZNYN010000094.1, from coordinate 1,313 downwards.
TTATCACCATATGTAATCTCCTTGTCTGATGCTTCTGCTACTACCTCTTCAATTGGATTAATTGCCCAAGCTGGATTGATAGTATATTCATAGTTTGAAGAAGCCTTTAATAGCGAAGCAAAGCTTTCAGAAGTTACAACATCACCATAATTATTTGTGAAGCCTAATGTAAAGCCCTCCCTAACTGGGAATGAATTAATTACATCTCCACTAATAGTAGGAGTACAATATAATGCATCCTGCTTTACTCCATTAAAATATGAATATTTGTATTCATCAGTAATCTCGTATTTAGAATCATTATCCTCTAAAACATTAACTGAATAAATATTTTCAAATAATATTGGACAGTTATCAACACTACTAGTTATAGAAGCCTCGTTATATTCATTAGGAATTAATATTTGTCTATTAGTGTTATTAATACACCATAATAAATCAGAAGTGCTTGTATGATCTATATGATTAAATAGTTCATGCTCATCAGCATATTCGCTAAAGCTGAATTCATCACCAGTATTTCCAACCCAGAAAGGTAATCTATCTCCTAATAATTCAAGAGATTTCTCATCATAAGTAAAGTTAACATATACCTTATCCTCAGCTAAATCATTAGGTACTACTAAATTACCTAAAAAGATTGTATTTTTTCTAAGATAGAAGTTATCCTTTAAATACTCTAATGACTTCATATCTGAAGATATAGTAATATCTGTTCTAGGTTCCAAAATTAAATGAATATTTTTAAATTGAATTTTGTTACCATTTGTTTCGAAAACAAAATTCTTAATATCCTTACGATTAAATATTCTAGCATCAATTGCTGATACTATTTTTCCATTATAGGTTTCTGGAATTAGAATTGTATCATTGATATCGACTAATACATGAGAAACAAGTAATGTACCATCACCATTAGTTGCATAAACTATAGTTTTGCAGCCTGCACCATGACCGAATACACCATTTGCTAGCACTAATACTAGCTGAGCAAAGCTAATAATTCCTAATACTCCTATTTGAATACTAGAAAAAATGATGCTTCTAGGCTTAAATGTATTACGGCTCGTTAATGAGCTAATAAATACTGATATAATCAATGCTGCATGTGTTACTAACCAAAGTGATGATATAACATCAGTAGCGACTCTAACACCATCAGATGGATAATATATAAATGCTTGGTTTACAACAACTGTAGTACAAACTATCAAATATAACACGATATATGTAATAGTATACTTAAATCTAAAGTTTGAATACCAAACAGCAAGTGCAAATAATATGCTAAATAAGTCGGATCGTAGCCATGT
>JAZNYN010000093.1:0-2319 GCA_045594405.1 Anaeroplasma sp. | reverse complement strand
GTGCCAATGTTAGAGCTTCCGCAGAGCGTATGTATAGTGCACTTATTAATGATGAAGCATTTATTAAATTAACCAACGGATTCGCAGGATTTATAGAATTGATTGGTACATTAGTAGAAGGCTTGGGTGGATTGCCTGGATTATTGTTGACTATTGGATCTATTGCAACTAAAGTCTTTTAGCAAAATATTGCTCAAGGTTTACGAAATAGTGCTAAGTTTATTTATAATTTAACTCCTACTGGTCGCAGACAAGCGGAGCAAACTAAAACAGATACTATAAATGCAATGAGCTATGTTGGTAGACAAAGCGGTAATACCAAAGAGGCTGAAACTCATAATGCGAATTTGTCTTAGAATGCTAAAATTTATGAAAATTATAATAGAAATTATAGTCGTTTAAATGATGTTCAAAAAAGACAGTTTGAACTTGAAATGTCAAGTTTAAAAGCTTTATAGGACAAAAATGTAGAGCTTGCTAAGTCAGTAGATTTAATTGCACAAGCAAATCAAAAATAGTTAGAAGGTTCTAGTATTCAAAAATAGAGCGCTGCGTAGAATAAGAAAGTTTCTAATGCCGCAGCAAATTTAACTAATAAAGATATTGAAGCATTAGCTGCCGATGAAGGTTATCGCGCTTAGCAACAGGCAAAAGTAGCTGGTATGGGAGATGCGTAGGCCGAAGGAGCTATGATTCACGCTTATGATAAAGCTCTTGCGGCTTATAATATTTCTAGTAAATCTTTCGATCCAGTAGCATTAGCTAATAAATTAAGATAGGTTAATTAGAGTGGAGCATATGGAGAGTCTGATGAAGCAACCAAAGCACAAATAGGGAAAATTGCTAAATAGCAATATTAGGTTGATTTAACAGAAGATGAAAAAGCACAAATTAGACAACGTGAAGTAACCACTCGTAATAAAGGTGTAGCTGTAGGCCAAGCAGAAGCCCAAATAGAAGAATTACAATAGCTAGAACAAAAATAGCGAGCTCTCAAAAAAACAAGAAATGATTTAAAGACTACAGGTGCAACAGAAAAAGATATAAACGCCAATAAAGAAGCGCTTACTGCAAATTAGCAAGATATTGATAATTTAAAGAAGCAAATTGAAACAGGTCTTAAAAATGCTGGAATTACAATAGATTTAGCAAACGCTAACGTAGAAGGTGAAAATTCTTTAGCAAATAAAATGCAAACTGCATTAAATAATGCTATAGAACAAGATACTGATATTGGTGATAATGCATAGTTATATAAAGATTCTGTTGAAGAAGGTAAAATAAAACAATAGCAGGAGAATAATGTAAAAGCCGCCAAAAATTAGGGTGACCAGCTTAATAATCAAATTAATAGTGATGCAATAGTGGATTGGGCCGGTAAGACGACCGCCGCAGCAGACGCAGTAATGACATTGGGCATGACTATTAGTTCTATACAAGGAATTGTTGATGTATTCAATAATCCAGATGTTTCTGGTTGGCAAAAATTTATTACTTTATTAACTAATGGTGGTATGGTTGTTACTTAGCTCATGATGTCTTACTCTTAGCTATCTAGAACCTTTGGTTTTACAATGCCCATTAGTATTAGTAAATCTGCTTTTGCTTTTAAAGGATTGGGTGCTGCAGGAGCTGCAGCTGGTAAGACTGCTCAATTAGGTTGGGGTTGGATTGGTTTAATCATGATAGCTATTACAGCTCTAATTGCAGGAGCTGTAGCAGCAAATAAATATTTAAAAGAAACTTCTCCAGAAGGTAAATTAGAGACCTTAAGACAGACAACTGACGATTTAACAGAGTCTAATAAGCAATTAAAAGAGTCTTTTGATAAAATACGAACTAGTTTTGATGCATATGATACAGCAGTTGATAAATTAAATAACTGCGTTAAAGGAACGAAAGAATGGAAAGATGCTTTATAGGAAGTTAATGAAGCTGCAATATAGACCATTAGTTCTTTACCAAGCAAATATTTAATTGATGAAACAACTGGTAAAGCAACTTACAAGAGAGATGAAGTTACTGGTCAAATCAAATTTAATCCAGGCATTCAAGAAAATATTGAAGCTGATTTAAATAAAGCAGAAGCAGTATCTGGCTATGCACTTAATGTAAGTGAAACAGATACAAGTCTTTAGGAAGCAAAGGTTGATTTAATTAATGCTAATAAAGAAGTGTTATCAGATTATTATAAATATCAGGACCCTTATGCTTCTGCGCCATCGCCTTCCTCAAGCTCCTCTTCGTAGTTGTAATTATTTTTATTGTCCGTCATTTGTGAGATCCTTTCGTTTCTTTGTATGTTAAGTCTTTACTTGT
>JAZNYN010000092.1:0-5980 GCA_045594405.1 Anaeroplasma sp. | reverse complement strand
ACATATACACTATATACTAAATCTGAGGAAGGTTATGATAAAGCCGAAGGTAATGAATTTAGCGAAGCACTTACATACTATATCAAATCATCAACATATTATACATATGATACTGAACAATCTAAGTATGTAGCTGTTGTTGGTAATACTGTTGATCAAGCAACAGATTACTATGTAATGACTAAGACTGATGCTATCATTGATGGTATCACTTATGAAGCTGAATATGCTTTAGCTGATAATAGTATTTATGGTAAGTTAGGTACTGGTTGGTACACTAAGGATGCTACAACATATACTCCTGTTTCTTCTGCAACAGTTTGGTCATACTATGATCAATACGTAACTGAAGAAGATGGTGTATATACTCCTACTACTATTGACCCTGTTGCATCAGGTGATTACTATGTACTTTCAGTTAACAATACTAACTGGACTTATGAATATGTTGAGGCAGACTCATATGAATTAGATAAGGTATATTATACTCGTACTGCTGATGAAGTAGAAGAGGGTCAAGAACAAACTTATACTTATGCATTAGTTGAATCATTCAAGCCATTTGCAGACGATTCTAATGTTTATATTCAAAATCCTGAATCATACACTAAGGCTGCGATGTATGTTAAGAATACTCAATACTATACTCGTGAACAAGCTAATGATACAGTTGAATATGCAACTGAAAATTCTGAAAACTTCATGGAATACGTATTAAGATTTAAGACAACTTCTGATCACTTAACTGCAATGCCAGTTTATGTATCAAGAATTTCTTTAATTAACATTGGTTATGCTGGTGCTGCTCAAACTGCATTAGCATATGGTGATGGTACAGGTATCGCTGGTGCTGGTTCATATAATGCTGACTTATTAAAGGCATTAAAGATGGACGTATATGTAACTCCAGTTTCTAACGCTAATGGTGATGGTAACCAAGGCGCAATGGTTAGATATACTGAATATGACACTTATGCATTCTCTTCATTCTCAACAGTTACAGATGCTTCTGGTAACTTATCTACAGCTGACGCAATCGGTTACTATAATGAAGTTACTGGTGCTCAATTAGTTAGAGATGCTCATGCTGCTAACTATGAAGCTGGTCAAGAATTAAGAACTGCAGCTATCGCTTCTGCTAACGGTGCTCATTCATTATTCTCTATTCCTGCAAACTCTAATTATGTAGAAGTAAGATTCGTATTCTACTTAGACGGTTGGGATGAATACTGCTATGACGTATGTCGTAAGCAAGGCTTCCAATTAGCGTTATCATTCTCTACAAGCTCTTCAGAAAACGTATTATTCAAGGCTTAATTTGTAGTTGAATAAATTAATTAGTTGGAATTAATAAGAAACTAAAATTTTAAAATAAAGGAGAAGACTCATGCAAGTGTTAAAGGCAACGAGAAAAGTTTATATGAGTATACTAACAGTTGTGCTTTTGTTAACTACATCTTTTGCTACAACATTTGCATGGGTTGGTATCCTAACCTATTCTGAATTAGAGAATTTTGAATTAAACCTAAAGGTTGAAGATATAAGTAAAGATTATAGTTTATTAGTATCAACTAATGAGCATGGTCCTTTCAGAGAAGAAATTAATATGTCGGATGTAAAAATGCAAATAATGAACAATCTAGGAGTAGATACTAGCAAATTAGAAACTCCTTCTAGTATAAATAGTGCATTTAATATAGTTTCAATTGCACCAGTTACGTCAACGAGAGTTGGTAATGAACTGGTTAATTGGCAAACTTTTAGTAATGTAGATAAAAATTTCTTCCCGTCAAACGATTACTTTAAATTTGATTTATATTTTAGTGTCGATAGAAAGGACAAAGGCGATAACGCTGATGATTCAAATGTTGATGTTCCATCTGGAATTATATTTATGGCCTCTAATGATTCAATGGTTGGTGAAAAGTGTACAATAGCAGTTATTAATGGTATTACTTATCCATCAGAGGATACTATATATAACGATATCACATTATCACATCCTGGTTTTGACATCTATGACCAGTCAGTAACAATAGATTCATCTTATGCTACTAGATTAGCAATACAAGTTTATGATCCGATAGATATTTCATCTGAATACTCATCAGAAGATTTGGCGAATAGTTTATACATTTACGAGAAAGGTGGACTAATCCCTTCTTATAATGAAACTACTAATACATATAGTTTTGGTGGTATTCTTCCGGAAGAATATAATTTGGCTTTTCAGGAATTTAAATCAATTTACAATTTTGGAGGTTGGTTTACAATACCTTATGAGGCTTATGAACGTGGGGACAAGGAAATCGGAGGTAACCAAGTTTTGGTGAGCGAAGAAGATGGTACTTTTGGTATCACGAATGGTGTGGCTAATAAGGTAAAAATAAGTGTTTACTTTTGGTATGAAGGCTGGGATTCAGATTGCATTAATGCACTTGCTGGAACTAGAACAACCATAAATTTATCATTCTCAGCTTCTGAAAACAAACAAGAAGAAAATGAATAGAAATAATTAAGCATTAGCAACTTAAAAGCTGATGCTTTTTATTTTATAGATGTTTTTTATATCAGCAACGTTTTACAAATGACATTCAATTTGGTTAAACTCTAGAGGAATCAAGCAATCCTTTTCTAGAAAAGGGAATTGTATGGATTGTTAATAGTAAAATAAAAACGGATTATCTATTTTGCACTTGCTAATATGACAAAATTTGATATATAATGAACTTAAATAGTCTATTCCTAAATTTTAATAAGTGGGGGTCAGTATTTATGCAGGACATTTTATTTAAATATGAAAAGCTACACAGTTCTACTAGAAAGAAAATCTTAAAGAAGTTTATTGGCTTAAAGTGTTTTTTAAGTGGGAATAAAGAGGTTTTAGATGCTGAAGGTGGTAAGCATTTAGTATCTTGTGTTTACTATAACGATAACAAGTACTATATACATCAGCTACCTAAAAGTGAAGCTAAGAACGCTAAATTTATTAAGGTAGAATATAACAATAAGGAATTATATTTTACATATGAAGAATTATTTTCTGAAGATGGTGATTTAAGCTTAATAGCTCAATTTATGCCTATTGAAGAAATAGACACAAATAGAAATACTAAAAATCTTTTCTTAAGTAATTATAAAAACACCCTAAAGGAAAACCATAATATTTACCAATTCTTATTAGGAACTGGTGTTTCTAGCGAGTATGGTGTAGGTTCATGGGCTAATCTAATTCAGGATATGGAAAGATATCTTAAAAATTCATATTATCAGCTAGATGTTGAAACTATGAAGGAATTCTTTGGTAATATATACGGCTTGCCACAAATGCTAAAGGACTTTAACCCTAACTTTTATCATGCATGTATTCATTCAAGCCTATATGGTATGAAGGAGTTTAACCCTAATGCTAAAACTACATTAGATGCTATTGTTAAGGTAATAGAAAAGCAAAAGTCTATACTAAAACGCCAAACTGTTTTAACATTCAATTATGATGATTATTTAGAAAGAAAGCTAGTATCAGATTATGAATCAGAGTTTCATGGTGTTAAGGAAGAAAATACAAATAGTGTTACTATAAAGCATATTCATGGTTATCTTCCTTCAACATATTGCACAAAAAAAGATGATTCTAATCTATATGAGGAAAGTATTATTTTAACTGATGAGGATTATAATAGAGCTTATTCTAATAACTCATATACTGTAAATAGCTTAAACAAATTCTTAGATAATACTACAATTTTAGTTGGTAATAGTGTTAATGACTATGAGGAAAGAAAGGTATTTAGATCTAAGTTTGAAAAGAGTAATTATACAAAATATCATTACTGCTTAAGAAGAAAGCACGGTACATATACTGACTTTTATATTAATAGATATTTATTAAACTGTGGTATCGTTTGTTTATGGTTTGATGAATTTAACGAGATTAAGGAATTTATTTACTCTCTATCAAAATAAAATTTTTATTAGCAAGCTATATTGGCTTGCTTTTTAAATGCCCTGATTTTAGAATTTTTATTCATATTTTTGCAAGAAATTACAAAAAAAATTAATAAATTATAAAAAAACGACAAAATTCTATTGAAAATTTAATATTCTTTTGATAGAATTTACAACGTTGTTGCTTAAAAACGACTAAAAAAATGGGGGAAGGAAATATGAATAAAAAGAAGTTAGAAGTGGTAAAAAGCTTCGTCGCTGGACAAATACTTATTTATCGTAATGAGTTAGAGGTCTGGTTTAATGAAATCTATCCTAAAAAGACTAAGGATAAGCATTTCGAAAAGTTTTTAGATGAGATTATTAGAAAGGAAATCATCTATGAATATGATGACAACAAATATAAGCCTTGTGGAGAAAGAAAAAAATATGTTTTCAATACAGAACTATGTGAATTTGTTGAGCATCCAATTAAGCTTTCTAAAACAGGCTTAGTAGCAATATGGAATTTACATGAGCTTACTGAAAAGTACGCTATTAGACCTAAGGCTAAAAACATTATTCTTTTAGAGGTATTAGAGGACAAAAGACAATATTTATTTGATAAGATAAATGGTAATATTTACCTAATGTGTCCTGATTATAAGTATTATTTAGTTAAAAGACATGAAAATCTTCCAATGATTGTTTTTAGAACATTAGAGGATGAAAAATATGTAGTTCCTAAGAAGCTAAAGAAAACTTGTCCACTGTATGATGATGTTTTCTATACTGTAATTACTACACCTAGAATAGAGAAGGTTTTAGTAGATGTAATGACAGATGAGGTAATAAATATTATGATAGGCATTAGTAAATGGGATATTGTAAAGGGTGTACTAAAGGACTATCAGGTAAATATTCGCTTATTAATTGACTATGCAAAGCTTAAGGGCGTAGAGGATGAAGTAGAAAAATTCCTAATTAATATCCGTTATAGAGCTACAGTTGGTGAATTTGCGGCTATTCCAAATTAAGCGTAAATATAGCCGTTTTTAGTCGAAAAACGTTAAAACTACTAACTGTAAAAAAAATTGGAAAAAATTTACAATTTTTTCTTTACAAATAAAAAAACCAGTGCTATAATACAACTTGTTCGGCCGGACATATGGGGGAAGGCAGCTTACTTTCTCGAGGACTTTTTTATCGAAATCGTTGGAGTTGCATTAAAGGAAGTGTATGCGTAGCATACACTTTTTCCCTTTTTATAGACAAAGAATTGTCAAAGCTTTACTTTGGGAGTATAATCTAGTTGTAGGTTATCTGGAGGAAGCGTATGAAAAGATTGGTTAAAATATTGGGGATTGTTTTTGGTTCTATCTTGTTAGTTGGTGTAGTTGGATTTATACTTTTGTACAACTTTGGCTTATCAGGAATGAGAAATAATGATGAGGCTAAAGAAGGACAGCTTAAGGTTGCGTGTGTAGGTGATAGTGTAACCTATGGTCATGGTATTGCTAATTGGAGTAAGAACAATTACCCTGCTCAGCTAGGTGAGTTACTTGGTGAGGGGTATTGTGTTGCAAATTTTGGTGTTAGTGGAACTACCGTACAAGAATCAGGTGACAAACCATATACAAGCTATGATGTATATAAAGATGCACTTTCATTTGATGCTGACATTTTAGTTTTTATGATTGGATCAAATGATTCTAAACCACAAAACTGGAAGGGTATTGATGTATTTAAAGAAGAGTACATCAAGCTACTTAATTCTTTTTTAAAAAACAACTCAGATTGCGAGGTGTATTTGTGTTCAATTGCTTATGCATATGACGATGATGAAGCTGATTCTATTACTAATTTTGATATTCAACCAAAATACGTTACCGAGATTGCAGGGGTCATTACTGCATATGCAGAGGAAATGAATTACGGATATATAGATGTATATTCGCTTACAGCAAATAACAGGGCATACATTAGTAGTGATAATGTTCATCCTACTAAGGAGGGGGCATATGAAATTGCTTCTTTAGTTAAGGATATAATT
>JAZNYN010000091.1:0-1677 GCA_045594405.1 Anaeroplasma sp. | reverse complement strand
AATAAGCAAACAAAGAATTCATAATACATCAACTAATTCTTACATTGACAAAACGTTTACTTATGATAACAAAAAACAATTGACTCAATATTCTGATGGTACAAACACATATGTATATACATATGATAACATGGGTAATATTACTAAGATTACTAAAAATGGAACATCTATTCATACAGCAACATTTACTAATGGTATCTTGCTAAATATTGTAAATGGATATACAATTAATTATGATAGTAGTGGTGTTTACCCTCTTTCTAAGTATTCTGGTTCAAACCCTATTGAAGAATACACATGGAAAGATGGAAAATTAATTGAATTTAAATATTCTCAACAAAACAGAAGGATTTGTTTTGAATATGCTGCTAATGGCCTAAGAACTTCTAAGAAAGAATACAATGGATCATCATTAACTAACACTACTAAATATTATTATAATGCAAATGGATTACTAGTTTATGAAACTAGAACATCAAATAATGTTAAATTAGAGTATCTATATGATGCAGAAGGTTCATTATATGGTGTATATTATAATGGGACACCATACTATTACATTAAAGATGTTTTAGGCAATATTATGTATTTAGTTGATTCAAGCAAGAATATTGTTACAAGATTTGATTATGATGGAGCTTATGGAAAGCACAGTGTAGTTGATGTTAATTCTGCTGGTTCAACTCACATTACATTTATTAACCCATTTAGGTACAAAGGTTATTATTATGATGTCGAGACTCAGTTATTCTATTGCAACTCTAGATATTATTCACCTGAATTATGTAGGTTTATAAGTCCAGATAGTATCGAGTATTTAGATCCTCAAAGTATCAATGGATTAAACTTATACTGCTATTGCATGAATAATCCGATTATGTATTCGGATCCTAGTGGACATATGCCTGAATGGTTACAATGGACACTTGGTGGATTGATTGTTGTTGGAGCTATTGCTTTATCTATTTGTACTGCCGGTATTGCAACACCAATTGCAACTGCTGTTGGTGGCGGATTATTTGGTGCAATTGTGGGCGGAGCGGTCGCCGGAGCTGTTGGCGGAGCAATCGCGGGATTCGGCATCAGCATAGGAACACAAGCTATTACCAATGGCTTCGATAATATTAATTGGAGTGATGTTGGGAAATCCACAGCAAGCGGTGCAATTTCTGGATTTATTGCTGGTGGGGTATTTGGTGGAATCAAGTACGCATATTCAGCTAAAAGTCTTGCTAATAGTGTTTCGGGTTTAAGTAAAGCACAATCAAGTCTTGATAATGCATGGAAACCATTGAGCAATGTTAAGAATTTAGCAAATATGCCATTTAGCGGAGCGAATATTGCTAGAGCGGTAGGGCAAGCTGCTGCAAATTACAATGCTGCTTACACTAATTTAATATTTGCTGGAGTTAATAATACTATTGCTAATTTGGCTTTTGCTGGAATGTATGCTGGTGCACAATTTGGTTTAAAACAATTAATTGGTTATGGAATTAATCAAATTTGGTGAGGTTGATTATATGAATAAAAAGGTTATCTTGGAATTAAAAAAAGTCATTTTTACTGAAAAGGAAATAATAGTTAAAAATAAAAAAGAAGATGTTGTAATTTCATATAGTAATATAAAGCACACATCTTATCATAAGAAAAATTTTATTAATTATTTATTAATTTATG
>JAZNYN010000090.1:0-7814 GCA_045594405.1 Anaeroplasma sp. | reverse complement strand
AAGGCAATGGAAGCTGACACCCTCGCTCTTGGTCACATCGATATGAAGCGTTACTGGACAGGCGACATTCACAGCATTCGTTTCTACGACCGTGAGCTTGCCGATTATGAGGTTGCTCTGAACGCTGAGGCTGACGCTGTTAAGTACAACATCGGCAGATTGGCTCCCGAGACCACGATTCCCGAGACCACCGCAGCTCCCGAGACCACCAAAGCTCCCGAGACCACTGCAGCTCCCGACAATTTGTAAGTAGTATTAATACATTGGTTTCAGAATTTGGCAAGAGCTTAATGACATTTGGTAATACATATATTCAAAATAACGAAGAGGATGAAACATTGGTTTCATTAAGTGATATGCTACCAACAAAATATGGTAATGATGAGGATGAAGCTAAGCTTGTTACGCTTGTTTTAGATATTTCACGTTCAATGGAGCAATTAAGCAAACTACAAATTGCTAAGGAGCTATGCTGTTCAATTTTAGATAATTTAGAAGATGACAACATGGTTATGATAGTAGCATTCTTTGGTGAGGTTGGTACAGTTTATGAACCAATCACAGCAAGTGAGCGTGAAACTATTAAAGCAAAAATCAGAAGCCTAACTGCAGCTCAAGGTACATTCATGGGTTCTGCGTTGGATTATGCATATGATTTTATTAAGTCATTACCTTATAGCAAAAATGAGGTAATTCTAATATCTGACGGCTTACCATATGGTAATGAAAATAAAAATCCTGTAGATATAGTAACTAGTATGGCTGTATCTAAAATTAAGGTATCTACAATCAATGTTGTAAATGTTGATGGTGAGGAGCTAATGAGAAATCTTGCTTCTATAGGTGGAGGCTACTATTATTATATTAAAGAGGTTGAAGATGTTGAAAGCCTAGTGCTTAATGAGGTATTAAATTCATTAACAGAAACAATATTAGATAAGGAATCTCCAGTTACCATAGTTGCACCTAAAAATGATGTTGTAAGTGGAATTGCTGAGCTTCCTGCAGTTGGTGGCTTATACAATAATTCTTGTAAGTCAAGCTCAACTGTTGTATTAAATGCTATATACACAGACATTGTTGGTAATGAGTACGACGTTCCGTTATATTCTTACTGGAATTATGGTAATGGTTATGTATCATCATTTGCATCTACAATATCTGGAGCTTGGGCTACCAATTGGTTAGAAAGCTTATCAGCTAAGAGTGTGCTTACTAATGCTTTAATTGTTAGTCAGCCAGAAACAAAAATTGATTCAGCATTTATTATTTCAACTGATGTTGTAGGTACATTAACTACAGTTACAGTTAATGCTCCTACATTAAGCTATAATTCTGAGCTATTTATTAAGGTTACATATCCTGATGGCTCAATTGTTAACAAGCAGTTGGTCTTTGATTCTCAAAATTATGTTACAGAATTAGATACAGATATTGTAGGAGAATATAATATAGAGCTTTCATATGCATTAGGAAATTTAACCTATGTAGCTAATGATACGTTCTATTTGTCATATCTTCCTGAATATAATAGCTTTGCAATATATGAAGCATCTAACCTATATTATATGGTTAGTGTAAATGGGCAAATATCAGAGGATGGTCATTTAGTTTTAGAAAATGATAATTCAAATATTCAAAAATATATATTAGACTTTACGCCAGCGTTTATGATTATCTGTGTTGTATTATTTATTGCAGATGTAATGATTAGAAAGCTTAGATGGGCTGATATTAAATCATTATTAGGCGCATTTAAGAAAAAAGAAAGAGGTGGAGCTAATGAGAAATAAAATAATGACACTATTTGTTATGCTATTTATGATTATGGCTTTAGTCTCTTGTGGTGAGTATTCGGTTAATCCACCTGATACTAATATAGATTTAGAAGATCCGAATAAAGGAAATGAAAATGGAAATGGCAATGGTGAAAGTACTGACGGTAATGGAGATGAAACTAAAGCTATAGAATTTGTAGTTTCTTTAATCTATAACAAAAAGGTATATCAACCTGTAGAGGGTGAAGTAATTAATGTTATTTGGGCTGATGAGTATAGTCAATATTCAGCTCCAATAGCAGCTGATGGATATGCTAAAAAGAAATTAGATGGAGATTTTTATGTGTACTTAGACTCAACTCCTGAAGGATATACATATAATCCCAATATATATACTGCATCAAGCGATAATCCAGTAATTGAAATTGAGCTATTAAGAATTAGTAAGATAAGTTCAAAGAAAAATCAGGATGGTTCAGCCCTATATAAAGAGCTACCTATGACTAACACAGGTACATATCGTGCTGAATTGGCATCAACTGTTCAAAAGCTATATTATGCATATACACCTAAGAAGGCAGGATATTATGTTATTGAATCATATGTTAACATCTATGATGATGTTGTTAATCCTATGGTAGATATATATACTGGTAACTTTGCGTATAGAAGTGACACATATGAAATTTTAGATAGCGGTGGCAGTTATAAAAAAGGTGGATATACTAAAAACTTCAAATGGGTAGTTAATTTATCCCAGGATCAAATCGGTAATTCATTCTTCTTTGGAGTTTATGCTTTATCAAAGACAGGTATTTATCCAGTTTCTATTGATTTTGAAATCAGCTATCAGGGTGAATATTATCGTGAGGATATCATTTCAAATGTAATTTATGCTCAGGAAGCTAATTTCAAGACTGATAATTATTCAACTCAAGATTTCATTTGGATAAATTCTGATGGTGGTACTGGAAGCTATTATGGTTCTGTAACTAATGGAACTGGTATACTATCAGGCGATAATTTTAAATATAACGAGGAAACAGGCTATTGGCATGTATATTATAAGGATACAAATACCTTCGGTCCTATTTTATGTGCTAAAATTACAAAACCTTGTGCTTATTATGAGGAATCATTGAATCAGATTGAGTCTCATGGTAATAAAAATTTAACTGTTTCTGATGGAACAGAAAATTATAAACAATTTATTGAAATTGAATATGCTTCATGCTCAAATAGTGATGGAGCATGCTATGTCACCATGGAGCTTAAGGAATTCTTACAAAAGTTTAGTGTATCTCAAAGGCTATTTTTTGATGGCAATGGATTCGTTGAATCTACGGGTGTATACGCAATAGAAGAAGATCAATGGCTGTTTGCTTGTGGCTATTATCTAGAAAGATAATTTAGTATTAAAAAAATTCCAAACAAAAATATACGTAAAACATTCAAAAAACTAATAGAAAACAATAAAAACAATAAAAAAACAAAAAAAAATCAATTATTTGACAAATTTAACGAATAAATAATTGAAAAATAAATATTACAGTGTTATAATGAATTTATTAATTCTTATATATATATATAGTTTTTTATAGGAGGAAATATTATGAAGAAAAAACTATTAATTTCTCTTCTAGCAGTTGGTGCTCTATTTGGATTAGCATCATGTGCTGAAGAACATACTCATGAATTTGCTCAAGACTGGTTAAGTGATTCAACTGGTCACTGGCATGATTCAACATGTGACCATAAGGTTACATCTGATTTCGCTGCTCACACTGAAGGTGCAGACGGAAAATGTATCGTATGTGGATATGTTGTTACTCCACCTACAAATGTAGCTACATTAACTTCAATTGATGTAAATGCAGACGCTGCAAAGGTTTATTATCATTTAGGTGATACATTATCAACTGAAGGTGTAAAGGTATATGAAACTTATGAAAATACTTTAACTGATGATACATTATCTTTAGTTTCAGATTTATCTGGCTATACTGTAAAGGTATTTGATGCATCTGGTGTAGAAGTTACTGGTGCATTCTCAGCATTTGGTTCTTATTCTGTTGTTGTATCTAAGGGTGAGTTATCTGATAACTATGAAGTAAAAGTTGGTACAGTTCTTTATGCTAATGCAAGTGATGCATTAGAGGCTGGTGTATCAAACGCTTCTAAGATTAGTAATGGTGTTGCTGTTATTAACCAATTTGGCGAAGAGACTGTTTTCACATATGCATTTGGCGAAAACTACACTACTTATAATAATGGCGAAAGTAATTATCATTTAACACAATTAGAAGATGAAACTGTATTTGGTGTTTATGAATATGATGGTGAAGTATATGCTATTTATGGTCCTACATTAGATGATATGAATGGTGTAGATTTCTCTGCTTACATTTCATATTATGATTATGTATATGGTACTGAACAATTATTAAATGCTATCTATACATTAGGTAACGAAGAAACTTCATGGAACTATGTTGAAGGTGTTGCTGATTTATGTACAGTTTGTGGTGTTCAACATTCTTACACATTATCATTCGAAGCATTAATTGAAGATTTCTATTATATTTTCTTTGATGTAGAATTTGCATTAGACCCAGTTGCTGGTTCTATTTCTAGTGCAAATATCTCTATGGAAGTTTACTATAGCTATAATCTTACTCTTGATGAAGAGGCTGGTACATATTCAATAAATGAAGACATTACTGAGCCTGACTTCACACGTGATATTACTATTTCTCAAGAAACTGGTGATAGAGTTGCTGAAAATAACAATGGTCCAGAAGTATATCAATTCACTTCTTATGATTTAACATTTGCTGGTGATGTTGTTGGTACTGATTCAATCGTTACTTCTCCTGGAAATAGCGTAGTATTAGCTGCTTCAAATGCTGTTCCTTCAAGTGCTACATTTGCAATTGATGAGCCAATCGTAGAATATACTTGTGATACAGATGCTTCTGCATATGGTTATTATGCAGACTATGTTGGTGGAATTCAATTTACACCATATGGTCAAGGTACATTCACTGTTACAGTTACTACTGCAAACATTACTAAGACATTTACAGTTGTTTCTGAGTATGCTGAAGTAACAGAAATTTCTGGTGCTATTTATTCTGAAGTTGAATGGGATTTCGTTGCTGTAACTGAATATTCATGTGAAGTTGGTTCTGAGGTTGAAATTTCAGCAATCGTAAATGAAAATGCAAATCCAGAATTTACTGCATCATTACCAGAAGGTACAGAAAATGCAACAGTTGAATCTTTATATGGCTCAACATATTTCAGCGCAACAGCAGAAGGAACTTATGTTGTAACAGTTACATCTGTTGCTAATCCTTCAGTTTCTGCTACAATTACTATTACTGTAAATCCAAAGGCTGCATCTACTGATTATGTAGGTACTAGAGAGGTTGATCATCCATACTTTGGTCCAACTGTAGCAAACTATAGAATCACATTAAAGAGTGATGGTACTGGTTCATATATCTTTGATATTGAAGGCGAAGGTACGTTTGATTATGTAATGGATGGTTCAAATATTGTATTCTCTAATTATTTATGTACATTTGGAACTGAATTAAGCTTCACTGCAATGATGTTTGGTGATGTAATTTACTTAACAGCATATGAGGTTATTGATGGTGTTAAAGCTGAAGATTATTTATTCACTATTGAATTAGGCTTACCTCCAACAGAAGTTGAGCTTGGTGATAATACAGTTGTTGGTTCTTATATGGGTGCAGAATATTCATTCACTTCTTATTCATATGCTGAAACTTCATATGTTATTACTGTAACTGGTGGTGTTGTTTTAGTTGATTATGAACCATTTACATCTTATGAGGTTACATTAGGCATCTATGAGGCTTATGTATTTACTGTATGTGCTGACGAAGAGGGTGCAGATGTTGTGATTAATATTGCAGAAAGCACTGGTACTGGTTCAGATGAAGAAGATGATATTAATTCAGGTTCAGTTTTAGTTCTAGGCGAAAATACTATTGCTTGTGACTTTATGGGTGCTGATTTTACATTTACTGCTTTAGAGGCTGGTTCATATACTTTCCAAGCTAGTATGGTTGATGCTTACTTTATGGTTGAAAATTCTCCTAATGGTTCAATCACTGTTACTTTAGAGGCTGAAGAAGTTTATACTGTTACAGTTTGTGACAATAATAATGACGGTTCAGCATTAGTATTAGTATCATTAGCTACTGAATAATAATATTATAGAGACACTTCGGTGTCTCTTTTTTCTTGCAATTAAAGCATTAATCTAGTACAATATCTATGTAATATTGAATGTGGTAATTCGATTTAAAGGAGTTTTGTACAATGAAAAAGATTTTATCGTTTATTTTATTATTAATTAGTATGGTTGGCCTAGCTTCATGTGGTGATAAGGTTACAGTATCATCTATCGCACTTGATGGTTCAACTGAATATACATATGAATCAAAGGAAGCTTTTGAGGCTGATTTATCAAATTTATCTATAACAGTTTCATATTCAGATGAAACTAGTAAAAATGTTTCTTTAGAAGCTTCAATGATTTCAGCTGCTGATTTAGCATTACTTGCTGTGCCTGGCACATATGAAATCACAATCAACTATGAGGGCTGTACAGCAAAATGTGAAATTACTATCGTAGATAACAGATATTCTGTTGCGGTTGTATATCCAGATGGCATACCTGTTTCTAGCGGTGTATCAGTTCAATGGTGTACAGGAAACATTTGCTTATTACCTGTATTTGTAAATTCTAATGGTGTAGCATATAATGTTTGTGATGATGCTAATTATTATATTCATATCGAGGGTATTCCTGCAGGCTATACATATGATCCAAATGCTTATACAGCAAATGCTGATAATAAGAACATTACTATTAAGCTAATAAGCCTAGGTAATTTATCTGGTGAAGGCTCAATTGCAAGTCCTTATGTAGTTTCTACTAGTGCTTATGTTGTAAGACATACAGCAATTGGTGCATCAGATATTAAGTATTATGCATTCACAGCAGTTGAGGCTGGTTCATATACTGTAAGATCAATTTGTCAGGATGAATTAGCATTAAATACAGTTGATCCATATATTGGATTTATGGGTACTGAGCTTAATCCAGCAAATGCAAACATTGATGGTAATACTGATGCAATGAATTTCAGCCATACTTTCACAGCTGAGGCTAATACAACATATTACTTTATGATTATGATTACTAGTGCTACAAAGGCAGAAGAAGCTGATTGTACATTTGTAATTGAAAAGAATTAATTATTAAAGGTGCAACAGCTTGTTGCACTTTTATTTTTCTTACAAAAAGATGATAATTGTAATTTTCAAAAAATGTAAATTATGTTATAATATAAATACTATAATAAGGAGGATTCAAACATGGCAAAAGGAAAATCAGGGGGCTTATTCTGGTTAATTGGCTTATGTGCATTCGTTGCTTTAATGTGTAGTGGTGTTGCATGGTTATTAGGTATCGTTGGAATCACTGGTGGTATTTTAGGCTTATTATCACAAATTGCTGGTATCATTATTACATTATGTGCATTATTTGCTGGATGGGTTTGGTTAAGAGGCTGCTCTTTAGGTAGAGTGTTTAAGCTTGTACTTCAAATCTTATTCATAATTTTTGCTGTTATGGCTATCTTTGGTCATTTAGGCATTTCTTTCTAGGCTAAACGAGGTTTAGCCTTTTTTTCTAAAAAAATGTTTGAAAAAAGATAATTAATTGTTTGACAATGATATATAAGTTTGCTATAATAAAAGGGCTTGAAATAATGGCCCTGTAGCCAAGTGGTAAGGCACGGCACTGCAACTGCCTGATCGCTGGTTCAAATCCGGTCGGGGCCTCCATTAGATTTAAGCATAGCTGATACGAAAGTATTGGCTATTTTTTCTTTTTTAGGCATAAATACTGCAAATAATAATGATTTATAGGGCATTTCTGCAATAAATATAGCAGTAGTAGTATATAGCATTTATATATAAATTTAAATCGTT
>JAZNYN010000089.1:0-8512 GCA_045594405.1 Anaeroplasma sp. | reverse complement strand
AACCGTTTTCGTTTTTAATTCTAATATTGTTAGAGAATAATAAAAGTAAGCAAATATAAAAAATGATTTTACAATTTCAAAATTAATAAGTTTATTTAATGGAGGGGTTATATGGACTATTGTTTCAAAAATGGGTACTTTAGAATATCTAACTATGATGTTAAAAAACCATTCTGTAGTTTTCTACCTGGTGTAGCCGGAATCTATGGTAAGCCTTTATGGTCTTATTATGTTAACAGAGGTCAGGTGATTTCTAGCTTTGGTATTACTGATAAGAACTCACCTATCTTAGAATTTTGTCCAGGATCAATAGCTTATCAAAAGATTACTTATGATGGATTTAGAACATTCATCAAGGTTAACGGAAAATATATTGAACCATTCGGCATTTTAAAGGGTACGAATGTAAGAAGAGATATGTTTGTTAATGAATCATCAGTAAAGATATCTGAGGTTAATTATGATGATGGATATGAAATAACAGTCAAGTATTGTGGTTTGCCTAACGAAAACGTTGCCGCTCTTGTAAGAATGGTAGAAATCAAAAATATTTCTGGTAAAGAACAAGAAATTGAGCTACTTGATGGTTTAACTTCAATTATTCCTAAGGGAGTTACTAATTCAGCTTATAAGGAAGTTGGTAACTTAATGAGAAGCTGGATGGATGTAGCTAATCTTGAAAATAAGGTTGCCTTCTATAAGCTAAGAGCATCAAGTGCTGATGAGGCAGAGGTAAGTAATATCGAGGATGGTAATTTCTTCTTATCATTCGTTGATAACAAATTGGTTGATCCGGTAGTAGATAGAAATTTAGTATTCGATTATGATGAATCAATGAATTTAGCAGTAAACTTTATTAACGGATATGATTATAGTAGCTTAAAGCAAATTACAGCAAACAAGGTTCCTTGTGGATTTGCTCATGCAAAGAAGGTACTAGGATTAAATGATAAAATAAACATTAACAGCCTATATGGTTATGTTGAAAATGTTAGTTTTATCAATAATAAGCTTTCTGAATTTAACAGTGAATATTTCGAAAAGAAGTTTAATGAAGCGTATGATGTCATTAGAGATTTAACAAATGACATTGATACTAAAACAGGTAATATTCTGTTTGATGAGTATTGTAGACAATCATATTTAGATAACTTCATTAGAGGTGGTTATCCAAAGCTTCTAGATGATGATAAGGATGGAGTTGTTTATTATCTATATTCTCGTAAGCATGGTGATTTAGAAAGAGATTACAACTGGTTTGTTATTGCACCTGAATATTTCTCACAAGGTAATGGTAATTATAGAGATGCAAATCAAAACAGAAGAAATGATATTTTATTTAAGAGCTATGTAAAAGAATATAACATAAAGCAATTCTTAAATCTTGTACAAATTGATGGTTATAATCCATTAGGAGTTAATGGTGTTACATTTAAGGTTAAGGATAATCAAAATAAAGAGATTGCTAACAATATTTTAGCAAATCCTCAGGATTGGTTTGTTGGCTATTTAAATGAATATACTCCAGGCGGTGTTTACAATTATTTAAAGAAGCTAGATGATAAAGAGCTTAAGATGAATCCTGATGCTGCTTTAAAATATTTACTAAACAATTCTTTGTATGATTATAAAGCAAATTTTGGTGAAGGCTATTGGTCTGATCATTTTGCATATAATCTAGATTTAGTTGAAAATTATTTAAAGATATATCCTGATAAAAAGGATTTCTTATTATTTGAAGATATAGATTATAAATTCTTCCAAAGCCCAGTTAAGGTTTTACCTAGAGCTGAAAAATATGTTTTAAACAAAGAACATAAGGTAAGACAATATGGTGCTATTAATCATCATGATAAGTCAAAGGCTGAAAAGCTAGGAGTTGATAGAAATGCTACAAATTGGCTAAAGACAGTAGATGGTAATGTTTATAAAGCTAATCTATATGAAAAGCTAATTTCTTTAGCTACTATCAAGTTCTTAAATTTAGACCCATATGGAATCGGTCTTGAAATGGAAGCTGAAAAGCCTGGATGGAATGATGCAATGAATGGTCTTCCTGGTTTATTAGGCTCAGGAGTTTCTGAAACATTAGAGCTTTATAGAATTATTAAGTTCTTATTGAAGAATAATGATTTTGAATCATCTACACTTCTAGAAGAAACACATAGCTTATTAAAGGAAATAGATAAGCTATTAGATTTAGACCTAAATGATTATGATTATTGGGATAAGCAAGAGGCCTTAAAGGAAGAGTATAGAGAAATCACAGATATTTATGTATCAGGCAGGCAAAATAAGATTTCTCCAAAATGTATTACACATACACTAGAAAAGATGCTTAAGAAGCTAGATGCTTCAATTGAAAAAGCGTTGAAGATAGGAAATGGTATTTTACCATCATATCTAGTGTTTGAGGTTACAAAGTATGAAAAGATTTTAGAAGATGGTAAAGAGGTCTTAAATCATTATGGCCTACCTAAGGTTAAGGCATTAGAGTTTGAAGCTAGAGCTTTACCATATTTTCTAGAGGCTCCAGCTAGATCATATAAAATACTACCTAAGGAGCAGGTTGCTAAAATGCACTGCTTAGTTAAAGAAACTGAGCTTTATGATGATAAGCTAGGAATTTATAGAACAAGTATTGATATCGATCCTGAGTCTTTAGAAATCGGACGTATTAGAGCTTTTACTAAGGGCTGGTTGGAAAGAGAATCATGCTTCCTACATATGACTTATAAGTACTTATTAGGTCTATTGTACAGTGGTTTATATGATGAATTTTATGAGGATTTCAAGACAAATTTAGTTTGTAATATGGATCCGAACGTTTATGGTAGAAGTGTACTTGAAAATTCAAGTTTTATTGCAACATCTTGTAACCCTGATCCAAATACTCATGGTAAGGGATATGTATCAAGATTAACTGGTGCAAATGTTGAATTCTTATCAATGTGGCAAACAATGATGTTTGGTAAGAATGTATTTAAATTAGAAAATGGAAATTTAATTGCTGAGTTCAAGCCTATCCTTAAGGGTGAGATGTTTGATGAAAACAATGAAATATCAGCAATGTTTATGAGTAACACTAAAATTACTTATAGAAATGATTCTAGAAAAGATACTTATAAGAATTGCAGTGTTAAGAAAATGATAGTTGATAATGAAGAGGTAAATTCAAATCAATTATCTGGTGAAATGGTCTTAAGACTACGTCAAGGTAGTTATAAGAATATAACAATAATTTTAGAATAGGAGAAAGGTACAATGAAAAAATATTTAAAATTATTTTTAATGCCACTTGTTTTAGGTATCGTTGCTTTATCAACTTTAGCTTTAACATCATGTGGTGGTAAGGATATTGCAAGTGTAGAAGTTGATACAACTACAATTCCTGAAGAAATCGTTCAAGGTGAATTAGACGAAGCATTAGCTGAAATGAAGCTAGTTGTTACTCTTGAAAATGGATCTAAGTCTTCAGTAGCAATTACTAAAGATATGATTTCTGCTAACGATTTAGAAAAGTTATCTGATATCGGTACATATTATGTTACTGTTGTTTATGAAGGATATGAAGTAGAAGTAAAATTCGTTATTGTTGAAGCTGAGGAAGTTGTTGAACTTACTGATATTAATTTAACAGTTGACAATCCTACTGTTTCTGTTGAATATGGTGCTTCACATTCTGCATTAACAGGTGTTAAGGCTGTTGGTAATGATGGTGTAAGTTATGCTTCAAAGTTAACTTATGTAATTTCTAATGCTGCAGGTCAAACTGTTGATAAGTTAGATACATATGTTGAAAATGAGGTTTATACAGTTGTTATTTCTATCAACTTTGCAGGTATTTCTAAGTCAGTAACTAAGACAGTTACAATTGGTGCTAAGCCAGATACATCTGGTAACTTAATTCCTTCTGGTGAATTTACAATGACTGGTACTGACTATGATGGTTGGGCTGTATATTCAGATCAATCTACAGTTGCTTATGAATCTGAGGTAATCGGTGGTTCAACATTCGCTAAGGTTGTTGAAGAGGCTGTTGCTAGCTTCGCATATAGCCCTCGTTTAAATAATACTACTGGTAACTACTTCCAATTATATACTGGTACTGCTTATAAGGTATCATTCCAAGCTAAGGCTTTAGCAAAGAAGAATATCCAATGTCAAATTGGTCAATTAGTTGGTGGTGCTCCATATTTCTATGATTTTGCACTTCAACAATTCCCATTTGAAATAGGTACTGAAATGGCTACATATTCATTTACATTCATAGCATCTAACACTGCTGGTGGTGATATGAGCTGTTCATCTGTAACATTCGAATTAGGTACAGTTAATAGTGATGCTACAGCAACTACAATTTGGTTAGGTAACGTTGTTGTTGAAGAATTCAGTGGTGAAATCGCTGATACTCAAGCTCCTGCAATTGACTCTACACCTAAGAATGTATGGATTGGTGATGCAGAAGTTGTAGATTTAACTAGCTTAATTACTGCAAATGATATCATTGATGGTGCAATCACACCTACATTCGTTATCAAGAATGAAGCTGGTGAAACTATTGATTCAATTTCTGGTTTAGTAGCTGGTGTTTATACAGTTGAAGTTACTGCTGTTGATGCTGCTGGTAATGAAGCTACTGCAACAGTTACTGTTACAGTTAGAGAAAAACCAGGTACATCTGTAATTGACTTTAACTTAGAAGACCAAACATTAGGCTTCATCGAAGAAGTAAACATGACTGCTGGTCAATTAGGTTATTGGAATGACCAAAATTGGTGCGGTTCAAATGTAACTGTTACATCTGCAACAGTTGCAAACAAGGAAATTAATTTAGCTTACACATCAACTGGTGCAAATACATTCGGTTTACAATTCTTCTATAAGAATGCTGATTTAATCGTTGGTGAAACTTATAATCTAGTTTTAGTAATTAACACTCAAAATGCAATGACAGCTGGTATCAATGGTAAGACATTTGAATTAGTTGCTGGTGATAATAATATTAATGTTGAATATGTAGAAGGTGATATTTCTTCAATCGATATCCAATTCGGTATTGTTGAAGCAGTTGCTGCTAATGAAATTAAGCTTTCTAGTATCCAATGGAAGTATCAAGGCTCTTCAGAAATTGGCTTTAACTTAGAAGACCAAACATTAGACTTCATCGAAGAAGTAAATATGACTGCTGGTCAATTAGGTTATTGGAATGACCAAAATTGGTGCGGTTCAAATGTAACTGTTACATCTGCAACAGTTGCAAACAAGGAAATTAATTTAGCATACACATCAACTGGCGCAAATACATTCGGTTTACAATTCTTCTATAAGAATGCTGATTTAGCTGTTGGTACAATGTATGTTCTTAAGATGATTTTAACTGTTGAAAATGCAATTACAGCTGGCATTAACAATAAGACATTTGAATTAGTTGCTGGTGCAAATGAAATTGAAGTTGTTTATCTTGAAGGTGATATTTCTTCAATCGATATCCAATTTGGTGTTGTTGAAGCAATCACTGCTAACACAATTAAGCTTTCTAGCATTACTTGGGATTTAGCTGAAGTTGAAGAACCAGAAGGTCCAACTGAAATCGTTGAATCTGAAGTATTTACTGCTGTAGATGGTCCTATATCAAATTCTGGTGAAGATGTTTTAGAAAAAGGTTCTTATGCTTATTGGAATGATCAAAATTGGTGCGGTTCAAATGTAACAGTTTCTTCTGCAACAGTTGCAGATAACGCATTAAGTGTTACATATACTGCTACAGGCGTATGTGATTTTGGTTTACAATTTTTCTATAAGAGTAATACATTAACAGCTGGTCAAACTTATAGGTTAACATTAACTATTACAGTTGAAAATGCTGTTGCTGCTAAGGTAAATGATACAGCTGTAAATTTAGTTGCTGGTGCAAATACTGTTGAAGTTACTTACATCCAAGGTACTGGTGTAGCAGCCTCTGGTGTAAGCTCTTTAGATATTCAAATTGCAATTAGCGATGCATGTTTAGCTAATACAGTAACTCTTTCTAACATTTCTTGGAATTTAGTTGCTTAATAATTTTTAGATTATAAAAGGAATTTAATTTATGAGAAGCTTATTATTTGAAGACTACTTTAATGACAATTTAATAGATGAAAGTAAATGGAATATTTGCGAATATAATCGTATGGCAAATTCTGAATTACAAGCATATCTACGAGATAACGTTAAGGTAGTTAACAATGAGCTGATCATAACAAGTAGATGTGAAAATCGTTTAGATAGAGAATTTACATCTGGAAAAATAACTACAAAAGGCAAATTTAGCTTTTGTAAAGGTATAGTAGAGGTTGTTGCTAAGCTACCAACTGCGGTTGGTAGCTGGCCAGCAATCTGGATGATGCCAGAGGATACTACAGGAGGCTGGCCTAGATGCGGTGAGCTTGACATCATTGAGCATTGTGGTCATAAGCTAAATGAAGCATTCTTCTCAATTCATACAAAAGATTACAATCACGTAATAGGAACTCAATTTACTAAAACAATTAACATACAGAATTTAGTAGATGGATTTCATAAATATTCAATAATCTGGAATGAAAACGATATTTCCTGGTATGTTGATGATGTTAAGTATTATGAGGTTCATAAACATCAATTATCAAAGGAAGATAATTGGCCATTTAACAAAGACTTTTATTTAATTATAAATTCTGCTGTTGGTGGTAATTTCTGTGAAGGACAACTTAATAGAAATGATTTTCCTTGTGAATTTATAATTAAATCAGTAAAGGTTTTTTCACAAGATAATTAATAGTTTTTACAATAATTATTCAAGATAGGAGGAAAAATAATGAAAAAACTATTTTCATTAATTTTATGTGGTTTAGCTTTTTTAGGCCTAACTGCATGTAATGACAATCCAAATCCTAATGGTGGAAATGAGTCTAATGCTGATGCAACAGATGCTGAATTATTTGCTGGCTTAGATTTTAACATGTCTGCATCATTAGATATTATGGTTTGGAGTGGTGATGGTAAATATTATGAAGATATAGGTCACCAAAATTGGGAACCAGCTGATATGACTGGTCAAAATGTAGCAGCTGTTTATGCAGTTGCTAAAGAATTTAATAAGATTTTCCCTAATGTAAAGATTAATCTTTATTCTAAGGCTAACGATCCTGATGGCGGTAATGTTAACTGGGAAACTGAATTAGAATTATTTAAAGAAGAACATCAAAAGTATCCAGATGTTTGGGCTTCAAATAATGTTGCTAGAGATATTACTAACGGTTTAGTTTTAGATTTAAATGAATTTAAAGATACAATTTATTATTCAAGGATGAATGAGTCTTTATTAAACTTAACTAACTACTATGGCTTCCAAGGTGGTATTCCTCAATATATTCTTCCATGGGGTGTATATGTTAACCGTGAATTAGGTGAAATTAACAATATTAAGACACCAAGTCCAGATTGGTCATGGGCTCAATATACTAACTATGTTGCTGCTGCAGACGTATCTAAGGGTGTTTATGGTTCTTGGGATGCTGCAATGCAACTTGTTAGATGGGCAACAGTAGAAGAACAAATTCAAAATGATTCTGTTCCTGGTGCTGATTGGATTGATATTACTACTACAGAATTTAGAAATGCTATCAAGATGCTTCCTAAACAAGCTACTACAGCTGTTCAATCATTATATGGTTTAGGTGAATTAGACGCTGATGATATGGTTGAAATTGGTAACTGGTGGGGATATCAAGCATTTGCTGATGGCGATCTATTAACATATTATGGTGACCCTTGGATGTTAGGTACTTCATGCATCGAAGGTACAAGTAATTATATTGTTTCTGGTGACTGGGATATTTATCCTGCACCATCTGTAACTGGTGATAACTTCATTTCTGCAGTATTAGACCCTGTTTGTGTTTACAACTATTATGGTCAAGAAACTAATCCTTCAGAAAACTTAAAGACTAAGGCATTATTAGCTTATTCATTTGCTGCCTTCTGGACTTCAGATACACGTTCTTGGACTGCACGTGCTGAACAACAATACAATTCAGGTAGTGGTGTATTAGCTTCATCATTAAACGACTCATTCCCAATTGTAACTGGCGATATGTTTGATGAGCAAATGGAATTATGGTATTCAATTCCTAACCATGCTCCTTATGCTGATGTAGAAAGATTCCCTGGCTTTGCATATGTATGTGAATTATGGAATGATGGTGAAATCCGTGCTGCATCAGATAAGGCTTATCCATTAACTTATTATGATGAAACAGGTACAGAAATTGACTGTTTAGCTTACTTATCACAATATGGCAACCCTGATTATGTTGGTAATGTATCAATTGCTGACGGTGATACATGGGTTAATACTTATCTTGCTGGTGTTGCAGAGTGGAATACAAAGATGAATGAAGATTTCAATAAAGCATTCCAACAAGTTAAGGATGCTCTTGTAGAATACTACAAGTACGATTTAGATTAATATTAAATTTATAATTATAGT
>JAZNYN010000088.1:0-9651 GCA_045594405.1 Anaeroplasma sp. | reverse complement strand
GGACGGGACTTGAACCCGCGATCTCCAGTGTGACAGACTAGCATGTTAACCACTACACCACCAGACCACTTATTTGGTTGCGGGAGAAGGATTTGAACCTACGACCTCCGGGTTATGAGCCCGACGAGCTACCAGACTGCTCTATCCCGCGATATATGGCGGAGAAAGAGGGATTTGAACCCCCGCGCGACGTTAATCACCTACCGGTTTTCAAGACCGGACCCTTCAGCCACTTGGGTATTTCTCCGAATATTAATCTGGTGCCCGAGATGGGATTCGAACCCATACGGTATCGCTACCAGTGGATTTTGAGTCCACCGCGGCTACCATTACGCCACTCGGGCATAGTAGCGACAAGTGTTGTCGCGAATTATTATAGCAAATATAATTTTATATTTCAACTATCAATTTAATTATTTTTTCTTATTACTAATATATGCTTCAACCGCACCAAAATATACATTTAATATTCTTTTAGAATATTCTTCCTTAGTATATGCTGAAATTGACTTTAATGTGTTAGCCCTAATTGTTTTTAATGTAGATGGTGCCTTTAAAAGCTCTTTCATCTTTTGATGAAGCTCATTAACTCCATCAAAATATATTCCATTATAGTAATCTACTAATATATCCTCTATTACCTCATCCTTTTGAGCTAATAATGGTAATGATGATGCTAGAGCTTCAAGATTAGAAATCCCTTGAGATTCAGATAATGCAGCATTAACAAAAACATGTCCTAATTGATAATATAATGGTAAATTTTCATATTCAACAAAGCCTGTAAATATTACATTGTCCTTTATCTTTAATTTTTTAGCAAGCTTTTTAAGTGCATCATAAGAACTACCACCACCAACTATTAATAGTTTTGTGTTTGGATTATCAACGATAATTCTAGAGTATGCTTCTAATATAATATTAATATTTTTATCCTCAGAAAATCTACTTACACATAAAAATACAAATTCGTTATTTGTAAGTCCAATAGATTCCTTAAGCTTTAAAATACTTGATTTAGATATATTAGATTGATAGAACTTAGATAAATCAATTCCAGTAGGAATAATTCTAATATCATTACAATGATGAATACCATTCTTTATAGCCTCAATTAAAACCTTTTTCGTTGGTACTATCTCAATTGTTGAGTTTTTACTAATATGTCTTTTAAAACGTGTTTTTAGGCCTTTAATAGTTCGTGTGCCAATTTGCTTTACATCTGGTGTTGCAGGTGCAGTATAATCATTCCAAATCATATGTAAGGTATGAACAAGTGGAATATTACATTTTTTTGCAGCCTTTATAGCTAGCTTAGCAATTTTATATTCAGTATGTAAATGGATTATATCAAGGTTGTATGATGCAACCTTTTTTATTGCTTTATGAATTTTACCATTAGAATATGAATATTCTGAAAAAGAAACTACATTTTCATTTTCTAATTCAAGTTCTACCTCACTGTTAGTAAATATAAAGCATTCATGCCCAAGCTCAGTCAATCCATCATATAGCATTTTTACAGAGGTAACAACACTACTAATTATCGGAAAATATTGATCTGTAAATAAACCTATTCTCATATGTTACCTCCTTAAAATTTAAAGCTACATTTCATCAACGTACTTAATACCTAATAATCTTAAACCTTCATTTAATACAATTCTAACAGCCTTTGCTAGTGCAAAGTTAGTGTTTCTAACCTTTTCATCCTCAGCGTTAATTTTTTCTATTGAATAGAATTTATTAAAGCTTTGAGCTAAACCCAATAAATATTTAGCAATAACACTTGGTGCATATTCATCATGAGCATGCTCAATAGCCTGCTTAAAGCCACCAATAATCTTAATTAGCTCAAAATAGTGAGCCTGTTCAAATAACCTAGTATCACAATTATTAATATCAAATTTTTTGTTCTTTAATATAGAAGCAATACGTACTGATGTATATTGAAGATATGGACCAGTTTGACCTTCAAACTTAACTGCCTGTTCAATATTAAATTCGACATCAATACCACGGAAGTTCTTTAAATCTGCAAAAGCAATGGCAGCTATACCTACATTTTTTGCTACCTCTTCTTTATTCTCTAAATCAGGGTTTTTAGCCGCAATTAGATCATATGCAAGATTAATTGCTTTTTGTAATACATCATATAGCTTAACTACATTACCCTCTCTTGTTGAAGCCTTCTTACCATTAGTTAAATATAAACCAAAGTTAACATGCTCAATCTTATCTGAATAATCATAGCCCATCTTAGTAATTAAACGCTTAAGCTGATTGAAATGAAGCTTTTGTTCATTACCAACCATATAAAGCATCTTATCGAAATTGAAGCATTCCTTTCTATCAAATACTGCAGCTAAATCTCTTGTAATATATAAAGAGCCACCGTCACGACGCTTGATTAAAGCAGGAGGCATATCATCTCCTAAATCAACAATTAAAGCACCTTGGTCTTCCTTTAATAATCCCTTTTCTTGTAATTCTTCAACTACTGGCTCCATCTTATCATTATAATATGCTTCACCGTTTGTTGAATCAAACTTAATATCTAGTAAATCATAGATTTCTTGAGATTCTTTTAAAGACTCTTCTCTAATCCAACGCCATAGTTCAAGATATTCAGGGTCAGCAAGCTCCATCTTTCTGAATGCCTCTCTCGCCTCATCATTAAGCTCTGGTTGATTTTCTGCTTCCTTGTGGAACCTAACATATAGCATTGTTAGCTGTGTAATAGGATCAGCTAAAATCTCTTCTCTATTACCCCATTTTTTATAAGCTACAATCATTTTACCAAATTGAGTTCCCCAGTCACCTAAATAATTGATTGATGTTGTGTTATAGCCACACTTCTTCATAATAAGGTTCATTGAATGACCAATCATAGTAGAACGTAAGTGTCCAATTGAAAAGCTTTTTGCTATATTTGGAGAAGAATAATCTAATACACAGTTTTTACCTTCACCAATTGTGCTTTGACCATAATTTGAGCCTTGTTCTAAGGCTTGAGCAATGATTGCAAAGGATAATTGGTCCTTATCAACAAATAAATTAACAAAAGCACCAACAGATGAAATAGTCTTTACAGCCTTGTGGTTCTTAACAACCTCTAAAGCCTCTGAAACAATTTCTGGCATAGGCTTTCTTAATGCCTTAACCACTGTGAACATTGGAATAGAAATATCACCTAAAGAAGGATTCTTTGGCTCCTCAACAACAACACTTAATTCCAATTCATACTTTTCCTTATAATATTTTTCTAATATAGCCTTTAATTCAGCCTTAATTTGATTAATCATAATTAAACCTCCATTCGAATATAAAAACTGAGACCACAAGATCTCAGTTTATTATTTGCAAAATATTATTCTTCAACAACAACGTAGCTTGTGAATGCAACGTGAATATATGTTTCCCAAGTATATTGATCGCTATCAGTATATGCTTGACTGTTAAATACTAAAACACCATCTTCAAATACTAATAAAGCAGGATAGTCTAATAAAGATAATCCTTCAACACTAGCATCCTTACCAGAATTAATTTTATCCTCTCTATCCTTATAATCAAGCTCGAATTCATCTGCTTCTAAGTCTTCTTGTTCTTCAACCCATACTGAAGAATATAAATAAACTGTTTCAATTTCTTGAGTCTTTGCAGTATTATTAATAGTTGCTAAATACATAATAACAGTGCTTACATTAGTAGAACCATATAATACATAAGTGTAGCCTTCTGCTTCAGCTAATACTTCAACTAATCCTTCATAATCAACATTTTCATAAACATTGTCATAGTCTAATGTAGCATAGCTTGTACTATTAGTAGCATTGTAAGTTGTAATTGCTTCATTATATGCATTAGTACGCTTTTCATCTGCAGATGGAATAGCTAATACAATTGTTGTAGCAATAATTGCTACTAAGAATAAAATTAAGAATAATAATTCCTTCGTAAACTTAAATTTTACTTTGTCTTTTTTGTTTTTTGATGCCATATATATACATTCCTTCCATGATAGAATTTTATAAACCTAGTAATTATCATTTGGTAATAGTAAACTATTACACATCACGATAAAAGAATTTACGCAATATTGATTATAGCAAATCAAGTTATATATTTCAAGTAAAAAAATAATAAAAAACCTTTTTTTGCCTATATATTAATTATTTTTCTAATCAAAGGGTTAAATGTGGTAAAAATTGGTTTTATCGTTTGCAATATTTGTAATTTATTTTGCCGTTTATGAGTTGAAAGAAAAACATTAGTATTATATAATATAAATATGTAATATTTATTTTATGAGGTGACCGTATGAAAGTGTTGATTTGTGCAAGTGAAGGCGCTCCATATGCTAAAACAGGAGGACTTGCGGATGTAATTGGTGCTTTACCAAAAGCCTTAAAGGATAACAAATGCGATGCAAGAGTAATATTACCCTTTTACAAGAAAATAAAGGAAGCTAATGTTGCTTACTATAAGGGATATGCATATGTTAATATTTGTGGCAGATTAGAGTATGTTGGTATTTTCCACGCAATACATAATGATGTTGATTATTATTTTATTGATAATGATAGATATTTCAATAGAGATAGCTTTTATGGACATGGAGATGATGGAGAAAGATTTGCCTTCTTCAATTTTGCAGTACTAGAAGCTCTAAAGGTTATTGATTTTTTCCCAGATGTTTTACATTGTAATGATTGGCAAACTGGCTTAATTCCGTATATTATTAAGTCGAATTATTATTCTCATCCTGAATATTCAAGAATTAAGACTATGTTCTCAATTCATAATATTCAATATCAAGGTATATTTCCACTTGATATGATGCAAATATTATATATGCCATTTTCTAATTCACTAGTATTTGATAATTGCCTAAATTTCTTAAAAACAGCAATTATGGAAGCTAATATGATTACTACTGTTTCTCCTACATATAAGTTTGAAACATTAAGTCCAGAATATAGCTATCGCCTTGATGGTGTTTTAGGCTTAAGATATAATGACTATGAGGGTATCATTAATGGTATTGATACTATCAAATATAATCCTGCAACTGACAAGCACATCTTCAAAAACTTTGATAAGAGAAGCTATAAGTCTGGTAAGAAGGAAAACAAGGCTAAGCTATTAGAATTATTTGGCTTAGATTCAAGTGAAGATGCACCATTATTTGGTTTAGTATCTAGACTTGTAGATCAAAAGGGTATTGATTTATTAATACCTGTAATTGATGATGTAATTAATTATACTAATGCAAAATTCATATTAATGGGTAGTGGTGATAAATATTATGAGGATTTCTTCTTCGATATGGAAAAACGCTATCCTAGTAGATTTAAATGCTACGTTGGATATTCAGATCCAATTGCACAAAAAATTTATGCTGGCTGTGATATCTTCTTAATGCCTTCTAAGTTTGAGCCATGTGGATTAGGTCAAATGATTGCTATGCGTTATGCAGCACTTCCACTTGCTAGAGAAACTGGTGGCTTAAAGGATACAGTAGAGCCATTTAACAAATTCACTAATGAGGGTAATGGATTCTCATTTGGTAGATATAATAGCGATGCATTAAAGGAAGTTATGTATCTTGCAATTGATACATACAATAATGACAAGGAAGGCTTCAATGCTCTTCGTGTTAATGCTATGGCAAAGGATTATAGTTGGTCAAGCTCTGCCAAAAAATATATAGAGCTATACAATAAAATTAAAAATTAGGAGGAGCTATTAATGGAAACTTTAGCTTTAATCTTAGCTGGTGGTCGTGGTTCTCGACTAGATATACTATCTGAAAGACGTAGTAAACCAGCAGTACCATTTGCTGGTAAGTTCAGAATTATCGATTTTGCTTTATCAAATTGTACAAATTCTGGTATCTTCCAAATTGGTATTTTAACTCAATACTTACCTCTATCATTAAATGAACACATTGGTGTTGGTAAGCCTTGGGACCTAGACAGACGTGACTCTTTTGTCACTCTACTTCAACCAAACAATT
Source organism: Anaeroplasma sp. (assembly GCA_045594405.1). Taxonomy (GTDB): domain Bacteria; phylum Bacillota_I; class Bacilli_A; order Acholeplasmatales; family Anaeroplasmataceae; genus Anaeroplasma. Next base: position 3,629 of record JAZNYN010000088.1, on the reverse strand, counting down.
CTTGGTATGAAGGAACTGCAGATGCAATTAGAAAGAATATTGAATTCGTTAAGCGTTATGCAGCAAAGTATGTTTTAATCTTATCAGGTGACCATATCTATAAGATGGACTACTCTAAATTAATCGAACAACACAAGGCTACAGGTGCAGATTTAACAATCGCCGCAAAGATTGTTCCAATTGAAGAAGCATCTCGCTTCGGTGTATTAGAAACTGATTCTAATCTAAAGATTAATAAGTTCGTTGAAAAACCAAAAAATCCAAAATCTAATAAAGCCTCAATGGGTATTTATGTATTCTCTACTGATGCTTTAATTGAAGCAATCGAAAATAACCCAGATATTCCTGATTTAGACTTTGGTATGCATATTATTCCTAAGATGATTGAAACTAAGCAGGTTTATGCTTATGAATATTATGATTATTGGATGGATGTAGGAACATATGATTCTTACCTAGATGCTAACCTTGAATTATGTGGTAATACTGCATTAGACCTATATGATCAAAAATGGAAGATTTTCACTAAATCTGAAGACCTACCTCCAGTTAAGGTTGGAGATGAAGCAAAGATTAAAACATCATTAATTTCAAATGGATGTGTAATCAATGGTACAGTAGAAAATTCAGTACTTTCTCCTGGTGTAGTTGTTGGACATGGTTCAATCGTTAAGGATTGTGTGATTTTAAACGATGTTGTAATTGGTGAAAACTGCAAGATTGAAAAAGCAATTATCGACAAGGAAACAATCGTTGGTAAAAATTCAATTATCGGTATTGGTGATGACTATTCAGCTAACAAGGATAATCCTAAGGTATTATCATCTGGCTTAAATGTTATTGGTAAGAAATTAATTTTACCTGATAACCTAATCGTTGAAAGAAATGTACGTATTTTCTCTTCAACTAAGCCAACTGAATTAAATATTACACATATTAAGACTGGCGAAACAATTCGATAAAAAAAGGCAACCGAGGTTGCCTTTTAATTTTACTTATAATATCTTCTATTTTGATCTTTTTTCTTAAGTTTTTTTGCTATTTCATCAATTTGAGCTTGTCTTTTTTTCTTGTAGCCAGGCTTTACCTTATTAGATTTAGGAACAAGCTTAGCTGCTTCCTTATGATAATCAGTTTGTGGCTTAACTCTATTTTGACGAGTATTTCTACCTTTATATTCAATAAGCTCACCATTTTTAATTTCATAATAAGTAGGAATTATTTTCTTCTTATTTAGGTTATCCAAATATTGATCATCTACTGATTCATAGAATGAATATACGATACCATCCTTATGCATTCTACCTGTTCTACCACTTCTATGTAAATAAAATTCATAATCATAAGGTAGCTCATAATTGATAATGTGTGTAACACCCTCAATATCAATACCACGTGCAGCTAGGTCAGTTGCAACCAAGTACTGATACTTAAGGTTATTACAATCCTGTAATACACGCTTTCTTTCTCTTGGTGTTAAATCACCGTGCATAGTACCAACAAAATACCCCTTTGAATTTAAGTAGCTTGAAACTGGAGCTACATTTTCTTTTTTATTTACAAATATAATACATAAATATGGTTGTATATTTGATAGTAATTCTCCTAAGCATTCTAATCTGTCCTTGTGCTTTAAAGGAATCCAAACATGCTCAATTTTAGCTTCTGTATTATTTTTTATTTCAATAAACTCAACATTAGTCATATACTTCTTAATAAATGGTAATGCAGCCTCTGATACAGTTGCAGAAAAGAACATCATCTTTGAATCCTTAACAGTTGCAGCAACGATATCTAAATCCTCTGCAAAGCCTGATTCTAATGTCATATCAACCTCGTCAACAACAAAATATTTAGAAGTATATATTTTTAATACATTTTCATCTATAGCTAAATCCTTTATTTTCCCAGGAGTTCCAATAACAATTTGAGGAGTTGAATTCTTAAGCTTTTCAATTTCCTTTAATCTATCAGTACCACCTGAAAATAGCTTAACACTTATTGTTTTATCTGAAAATGATGCGATATGCTGTGCTACCTTATAAATTTGCATAGCAAGCTCCTTAGTTGGGGCAACAATAGTTGCATGAACCTCTTGCTTATCCTCATCTAAGTCTTCAAAAATAGGAAGTAAGAATGCATGAGTTTTTCCTGAACCAGTTCTTGATTTTGCTAATATATTTTTATTAGTTTTTAAATTGTCAAATACTGATTGCTGTACATCTGTAAATTCTTTAAAGCCTAAATCCTCAATAGCTCTTTTTATATACTTTTTAAATTCATAACCATTGTAATTCATATTATCTACCTCCTAATTAGCCAATATATAATAACATTAATAAATCAATTTGACAAGTATTATTTTTTCTTATCATCTTTATTTCTATATAGGCTATTCTTCCCATACTTTTCTTGGAAGGTGTATATTATTTGATTAATATTTTCTAAACGTAAATCTCTATCATTAATTGTAAATAAATTATACTCCTTTGGAAGCTTATCATCAGGTAAAATATTAGAAACACCAACACCTACAAGACGATATGGCTTGTCATGAAAATTCTCCTCTAATAATTCGGTCATAGTATAATTTATATCATATAGGTCATTAGAATAGTCATCTAAGGTTAGAGATCTAGTAATTGTTCTAAAGTCACCATCTCTTAAGGTGATTGTTACTGTCTTGAAGGAAGACTTAGATTCTATTAGCTTTCTATGAACAGTCTTTGCCATTTTTCTTAATTCGTATAATACATCCTCTATAGAGGTTAAGAATACATCATAGGTTGTAGACTGAGATATGCTTGATGATTCAGCATATCTATATGGATCAACTATATTAGAGCTGTTTCCTGTAACACACTCTATAACATAGTTGTAGGTGTTTTCTCCTACAAGCTCATTGATTTTATTTTTATTTTCAGGCTTCATAAAATCACCAATAGTTTTAATTCCAGCATCTATCAATCTAGGATAGGTTTTCTTTCCAATCCCAAACATTTCCTTTATAGAAAGGGGATAAAGCTTTTCCTCTACCTCGCGTTTTCTTAATACAGTAATTCCAAGTGGCTTTTTCATATCACTTGCCATCTTAGCTAAAAACAAGGTTGGGCCTATACCAATTGAGCAAGGCAAATTAGCTTCCTTTAATATTCTTACTTGAATTTCATTAGCTAAAACTAAAGGATGCTTAAGCTTTGATGCCTCAGTCATATCAACATAGCATTCATCGATTGATGCTACCTCAATAGTTTTTGAGTATTCTTGAATTATTCTCATAAATCTATTGTGATAATCATTATAATGCTCATAGTCAATGCCAATAACCATTAGGTCAGGAACTAGCTTATATGCCTCAGCAAGACTCATAGCAGAATGAATTCCAAGCTTGCGAGCCTCGTAGCTTGCAGTTGATATAACACCCCTATAGGAATTCTCTCTTCCTATAGCAAAAACCTTACCTCTTAGTGCTGGATTAAGGTTACATGCTACAGAACAAAAAAAGGCATTCATATCTATATGGAATATAATTTTTACTGAATTTTCTTTTTTCATAAAAAGTCTTCCCTTTTTAGTTGATTTGTTATATAATAACTACGATATATTATAACATTTTTCGTTAAGTAGGT
>JAZNYN010000087.1:0-3990 GCA_045594405.1 Anaeroplasma sp. | reverse complement strand
ATAAAGCTTAGCCTAAAAAATAAGAATTATTATGAGGCTAAAACATTAATCCTAAAATATTTAGAGGATGATTTAGAAAAGGAAGATGAGGTTTATGCATTAGATAATCTAGGTGATATTTATATTAGTGAACGTCAGTACAGTAAATATATGGAAATTGCACCTAGAATGGAGGCATTATTTTATTCCTTAAGGCTTACTGATAAGCTTACGAAGCTAAGCTTAAATAAGATTAAGATTTCCTTTGATAGTGGCAATTACTTAAAGGTTATTTCTGATGGTAATATTTTCTTTGGTGAAGGATATCATGATAATGATTCATTAGTTTATGTTGCAGCCTTAGTGATAAAGTCATATGTAATGACTAATGACTGCCGTGCAGCTGCAATTATTGAAAGTGAATATGAGGAGTTTGTAGATACTGCACCTAAGGAATATGGTATTTTATTCTGTAGATATGCTGCTGAGCTATATCAAAAAACAAATACTGTACTAACTGCAAATTCTTATTTATCTAAGCTACAGGAGCTTTCTAATCTTCCTGATAGCAAGGAGAAGAAGGGAAGAAAGAAAACCTATAATATTCCTACTATAGCTGATAATGTTGAGGTTAAGGAATTTAAAAATCCTAAAAAGATAAGTCAAACAACTATTGCTACAGCAATTGAAACTAAAACAGCTAATATTAAAGAAATTATCGTATCAGAAAACTATGATACTCTTTCTAATGTATTTAATGCTATAGCTACATTAAATTGTAGCTCAAAGTTTAGAGAGGTATTTAGAATAGCATGCATTAATATATGTAAGGTATTTGATATTAAGGAAGCCTATTGCTTATATTTTAAGCGTGAATATCTTGGTCTACATTACAAGGTAGAAAGAGCTTACGACAAAAAGCTTACCTTTGAACAAATTGAAAATACTCTTAATTTTGAAGCAATCAATTATGAAAGTGAGATATTTTTAGATCCAGAATGTGACTATTTAAAAAATATAGTTACTGGTAAGAATTATGAAGAGGATACATATGGTATTGCCTTCCCAATAAGTATTGATGAGCATGTTATTGGTTCAATAGCATTCTTTAATGATCATGAGTTTTTAGGTAAGGAAATGGTATATGAATCATTAAAGCTAATTTCTTCAATGCTAAACTTTAAACTTAATATGTCATTAAAGCAGGAATATCTTGAGCATGATAACAACAAGCTATTTTTCTTATCTGAGGCAACCTCTTCAGGAATGAAGGATCAGATTGATGATTATATTCATTTATCTAAGCAGGCTACAGAAATGCTAGGCTGTATGAGTGATATGAATGTAGGTGATTATTACGCTAAAATTGAAAGTAAATATTTACCTGAATATAGGAGAATAATTGAAGAAATCTATACTATTATGTCTTCTAATGTAGAATATACTTATCAATTTAATGGTAAGAATGGTCCTGTTATGGTTAAGGAAAGATTTTATCCAATCTACATTAATGGTGTAATTTGTATATATTCAATAATAGACAATATCACAGAAGAAGAAAAGATAAAATCTAAGCTTCAAAATATAGCCTATACTAATCCAGTTTCACATCTTGATACAGAGGTGAAGCTTGTAGATGATTTAAAAAAATTTATGTGTAATCGTAAGGTTGCACTTGCGATTTTTGAAATAAGAGACTTTAATCTTTATAAGGATATATATGGCTTACAATTTTCTAATGAGCTAAAGTATGCCGTAGGAAAGACATTAAAGGAAATTCTTTCAAGTGATTTTAATTCATATTCGTATCATTTAGATGGTAATCAATATGCGATTGTATTAAATGATATAAATGATAAGCGTCTTGTAGATTCTAAGCTTAATTTGACCTTTAAAAAATTATCTGATAAGCTTTTTGAAATTAATAGTAGAGTTAAGCTTTCGTTTGATTGTGGTGTGTTTAGATTAGCTAAAAACTCAACGATTAATGATCCGATGAAGCTTATTAGCCTTACTGTTGATGCTCTTCAGGATGCGATTGACATGGTTGAGCCTTCTTCACATATTGCTCATTTTGATAGCGAGGCACATAAGATTAGATTTAATCATAATCAGCTTATAACTCATATATCAGAGGCAATTGATCATGGAAGAATGAGTGTAACATATCAACAAATTGTTAATCTAGGAACCAATGAAGTAATGGGATATTATGCTAGATTGAATTTAGATAACTTTGATGTTGAGTATGAGCATATGGATTATGTAATCAGAAGACGTCATCTTACTAATCAGCTAGAAAGGTATTTAATTTCTTCAGTACTAAAGGATGAGAAGCTTTTATATGATAGAGTTAAGCAAACCGTACCAATTATAATTCCTTTAAGTAACATTAGTATTGATGAAACCTTCTATTCGTTTGTAAGCACTAATATTACATTCTTTAAGGTTAAGCCTGAAAGCATTATTCTATTGGTAGATAATGCCAATAAGCGTGTACTTCAGGAAATTAGAAAGCTTGGTGTAGGTGTTGCATCACAATCGATTGTAGATGTGTACAATAGCTTATGTGACCATTATTTTTACGATAAGACTACAAATGGCTTTGAGTCAGTATTTGATTTACAGGCCCTATGTACTAAAAACAATATATCTATGGTAATTACAGGTATTGATACTAAAGAGGATATTGATTATTGTTATGAAAATAATATTAATAGAATCTTTGGTAAATATTACAAGAAGCTAATTAGAATGAAATCCTTAGTTGAAAAATTATCATAAAAAAATAATCCTCTTCATATACTTACTATAGATGGAGAGGATTTTATTATGACAAAAAAATTAAAGCTACCAATTCTATTATTAGCTGTTGTAATTATGCTATCTGTGTTTTATATAAAGGAAGCTCAAAATGCTGATTTAACTGATGATGTTTCATCACCTAACCTTAATTCACAGACTCTTAATCCTGATTTTACTGAGGCTAGGTTTCAAAGCATAGATGAGGTTAATTCGCTTATAGAAGGGTATCAAAATGATATTGCTAGTGGCAGTTTAACTTCCCTAGAGGTTAAGGAAGCAAATGAAATGATAAACGAGCTAATAGAGCTTAAGAATCTTGAGGTATCCTTAGAATCAGCATTAAAAAGCTCTTTAGGATATGATGATGTACTTGTTGAAATAGAGGATGGCTATGCAGTGATTAATGTATATACTGATGAGATTATAGATCAAGCTGACTTTGTTTCAATTGCTAGACTAACAGAGGCAACCTTTGATACATCTTATATCGTTAAGGTAGAGGTAACAAATTCATTAGAATAAAAAAATGGGAGAAATCAATCTCCCATTTTTCTTATTCTAATTCTTTCTTTTGCTCTTGATCAAATTGATAGATTCTAGTTAGGAATAGAATCCTTTTTGCAATACTCATATATACATTAGATGTAAGAGTAAAGTCTAGTGCCATATTGATTAATCCATCTAAATCATTTATGTCTAATTGATTAAGCTTAACAAATGATTCATTAACTGCAGCTTGGATTTTATCATTATATGTTTCATTAAATTCATTAAATATTTCTCCCTTTGCAGGATGGTTTTTGTAACGTTGATCAAGTATTTGCTTAACCTCAGAAATAGTTAAAACATTCTTTAATGTACAAACCTCCTCTAATGCAGCAATATGCTCTCTATTATATCTTTTAGATATAGGAGCAGGTACTACATCACCCTTAACATAATTATTAATCATTGAATTAGTAATTTGCTTATCAAGTGAAGAAGTTTGGAAAATTTGTTGTTCCTTTTCAAGGTAAGTTACAAGCTGTTCCATGTATAACTCAATGTCAGGCTTGTCCTCATAATTTTTGTAGCTAAAGCTATTTAGCTGATTTAACCAGCTTTCTAAATATTTGTTAATGTTATCCATAAATGTATGACTCCTTTATGATATTATTATATCATAAAGAGTTTAAAAACACAACAAAAAATGATAAAAATTATATT
>JAZNYN010000086.1:0-3010 GCA_045594405.1 Anaeroplasma sp. | reverse complement strand
AATCTCTGATTGCTCTACCTTTAATATTTGATTGTTTAGTTGAATTTTCATAAAAAAAACCCCCAAAAAATATGAACTTTCTACTATTATAACAAATAGATATGAAATAATAAATAGTTACTTTATAAAAAATATATAATTTAATTCAATATAAGTGTATTTTTTTTATTAAATAAATTAATTATAAAATAGCATTGAAAAAAGTGCAAAAAAGTATAAAAAATTAATTGTCAAATAAAGGCAGTAGTGTTATAATTAATAATGTATTTTTTTAATACGGGGGTAAAGATTATGGAATTAATTTATCAAGGAAAAACAAAAGATGTTTACAAGCTTGAAAACGGAAATGTCCTATTAAAATTTAAGGATGACTGTACTGGAAAAGATGGCGTATTTGATCCAGGAGAGAATGCGGTAGGCTTAACAATTGATGGTATTGGTAAGGCTAATTTACAAACTTCTATTTATTATTTTGAATTATGTAAAAATGCAGGCATCAAGACACACTATGTAAAAGCAAATGTAGAGGATGCTACATGTGAAGTATTGCCAGCAACTGTATTTGGTAATGGCTTAGAAGTGATTTGTCGTTTAGTTGCTACTGGTAGCTTCATTAGAAGATATGGTGAATATATCCAAAATGGTACACCACTTGAAGGTGGATATGTTGAATGCACATTTAAAAATGATGTTTTAGGCGATCCACTAGTTACATCTGAAGGCTTAGTTGCTTTAGGAATTATGAGCAAGGAAATGTTCGAAAGCATGAAGGAGCAAACTTTGAAAATTACAAAGATTGTTGCTGATGACCTAAAGACTATTGGCTTAGATTTATGGGACATTAAGTTTGAATTTGGTTTTGATAGCAATGGTGAAGTTATTCTTATAGATGAAATTGCATCTGGTAATATGCGTGTATATAAGGGTAACAAGATTGTTGAACCAGTAGAATTAACAAAGCTTATTTTAAATAGATAATATTAACGGACTATATATAGTCCGTTTTTTTTATTAATTACCTTATGTTTATTGACATATTTTAAATTCATTATATAATAAAAGAAGTTTAATGATTATATAATAAAAGAAGTTTAATGCGATTTATTTGGGGTTCTATATGGAAAGAAGTATTTTTCAAAGGTATGAGATTAAATACCGAATAACCAAGTCCCAATTTAATAATTTAAAAAAGCTATTGTCTCAGTATATGACCGAAGATCAATATGGCTTTACTACAATTCAAAGCCTATATTTTGATACTCCTTCCTATCTACTAATTCGAAGATCTATTGATAAACCTGAATATAAAGAAAAGCTTCGTATTAGAGGGTATGGTATTATCAAAGAAAATGATAATGTTTTTTTTGAGATAAAGAAGAAGTATGATGGAATTGTATATAAAAGACGAGTTACTATAAAGGAAAAGGATGCATATTCTCTTTTATATAAAAATGAAAATATTGATTCACAAATCAAAAAAGAAATTGCATATTTTAATTCTATTTATGATGATTTGAGGCCTCGCCTTTTAATGCTTTATGATAGAATAGCATATGTTGCAGAGGATTTAAGAATCACTGTAGATGATAATGTTAGATTTAGAACAAATGATTTATCACTAGCAAGTGATATGAGTGGAATAAGGTTATTACCTGATGATGAATTGCTTTTAGAAATTAAATGTTGTGGTGCTATGCCACTATGGCTGGTAAAATTTTTAAGTCAAAACAAAATTTATAAAACAAGCTTTTCGAAATATGGGGAGGCTTATAAGTATTTAATTGAAAAGGAGAGTAAAAAATGAAAATATTTGAAACAGTATTTGAAGGTGGAAACATTACGGTTGGTGAATTTTTTCTTACATTAGCAGTAGCATTAGTTACAGGTGTAGCATTATCATTCTTATGCTATATTAAATCACGTTCAACTAAGAGCTTCTTTATTACAACGGCTTTATTACCTGCATGTGTTGCAATTGTAATTATGCTTGTTAATGGTAATATTGGCGCTGGTATTGCAGTAGCTGGAGCATTTAGCTTAATTAGATTTAGATCTGCTCAAGGTACAGCAAAAGAAATTGTAACAATATTTATTGCAATGGCTGGTGGTTTGGCGTTTGGTATGGGCTTTTTAGCATATGGTTCTATATTTATACTAATCGCTGGTGCTGCTTTACTATTATTCGGTAACATTAGAATTTGGGAAAGAAAATCTGTTGGTGTTGAAAAGATTCTTAGAATAACAATTCCTGAGGATTTAGATTATACTGAGGTTTTTGATGATATATTTGCTAATTATACTAAGCATATAGATTTAATCAGAGTTAAAACTACAAATCTAGGTAGTATGCTTCAACTGACTTATGAGGTATTATTAAAAAATCCAAAGGATGAAAAGAAATTCATTGATGAAATAAGAGTTAGAAATGGTAATTTAGAGGTAATGATCCATAGAGTTGCTAGCGAAGTTGATTTATAATAAATAAACCATCAAAAGATGGTTTTTTTTTGAAAATTAATCTATCAAAAATTGTCAAATTATGTTAACATTAAAATATAACTGTAAATATTTGGAGGTAGGGTATGGCAGAAGAAATTAAACAAGAAAAAAAGAAAAAGCTTAGTAAATTTAAAAAGCTTGCAATTGTGTTTGGTTTATTAACTCAAATTTTCAACGTTGGATATTTGGTATATAAGATTTATACAGGTAATGGTATTAAGGAAATTAATATCGTTTTATTAGTTATTTCCTCTATCTATTTATTATTTAATTTATTTACAACGAAGACAGAATATACTCCAGAGGAAAAACAACAAAGAAAGAATGCCAAGAAATTTTATAAGGTTTCTAAGAAGTTCGTTAGATTTGTGGTTCTTGCAATTTCTGTTTATGAAATTATTACAATCAAAGAAGCTAGAACATTAACAAATATTATTATGACTGGATTCTTAGTTGGAACATTTATGATTACAGTTTGCTTAGATATTATGGTTAATACATTATCTAAAGG
>JAZNYN010000085.1:0-5611 GCA_045594405.1 Anaeroplasma sp. | reverse complement strand
GCTTGGAAGGGGAACTAATCCTCTTATAGCAATGGCAGGTAGAACAATCTTTGTATTATCTTCCATTTATACCACCCTTTCAACTGAATTAATATTCAGCAATTATAATATACTATATTTTTGGCACTTTTGCAAGTAGTTTGCCAAAATAACATTATTTTCCATAATTTAAAATTAAAAAGACCTAATTAAATAGGTCTAATTTAACTTGTAAACAGTTTGTCCATGTACCATAATGCAAGGAATAATATTCTTGCTTTCGATATTTCGTTCACCATTAATTTGTTTAACTAGTGAAGCTACAGCATTTTTCGCAAAACTCTTTACGTCTTGGTCAATGGTTGTAAGTTCCTTATTAAACATTTTTGACATTGGAATATTATCAAAACCAGTAAGTGATAGGTCTTCAGGAATTTTATATCCATGAGCTAGCATTTCTATCATACAGCCCAATGCTAAGGTATCAGATGAGCAAACTAAAACTGTAGGTTTATCCTTAAGCTTCAGCATTTCCTCACAAGCCTTTCTTCCTTCTTCAATCGTATAATATTTTCCATCAAATATCCATTCAGGATGAATTTCTGCATTAAATTTATTCATAGCCTTTATGAATGCATCATAACGTTCCTTACCAGAATTTGCATCTTGGTCACCTCTTACAAAGCCAATCTTAGTATGGCCTTGCTTTAAAACATATTCGACCATATCACAAATTGCTTTTTCATTATCACATAGGAAGCATGGCTTACCTTCATGATATGATTGCATTACAACTGATGGAATATTAGATTTTAATAGCTCAATAATTTCCGGATCAGTTTCATAAGCTGATAGAACAATAACGCCATCAACAGCCTTTTGCTCGCAATGCTTAAGGTATGAATGTACGTATTCACCTATTTTATTACCAATTAATAAAATATCATATCCATAGCCACTGATTTGGTTTTTAATTTCATTTAGTAATTCAGAAAAAAACGGATGGGTTAATCCTTGATTTGAATATTCAGAGAAAACAACTCCAACTGTAAATGTTCTTTTTGTACTTAAACTTCTACCTAAGGAAGAAGGTACATAATCGTGCTCTTTACATATTTGAAGTATTCTTTCCTTTGTTTTAGGACTAATATCCGAATAATTATTTAATGCTCGTGATACAGTAGTTTTTGAAAAACCTGATAATTTTGAAATTTCTTTAATGCTAATCATTTTGTATCAACTCCTCTACTACTATTTTTTTGTTCTATCTACGAAATATACTCCCCAATTCTTTTCTGGTTCACTAGGGTTATTTCCACCCTTCCAAGGCTCATCAAAAGCCTCAAAGAAAAAGCCTAATTTATCATTATTAAGAAGATATTCATTAATCTTATCTATATAATATCTTTGATTATCAGCATTTGCTTCTGCAATAATCATTTGATCATTATTACAGCTAGTTGCCCAGCCCATTTCAGTGATTATAACAGGCTTGTCTGTATAAGCCTCTACCTCTTCAAATTTGCTAATAGTAAAATCAACTGCCTCATTTAATGGAATTTTATTCCACATAGGATAAATATGAACACTTAAAAAGTCAACCTCATTGATGATGTCATCCATTCTACTAACCCATACATCCCAGCCTTCACAATATGAAACTGGTTGAATACAGTTTCTTTTAAGTTCTCTAATAAAGTAAACAAGTCTTTCATTTAAAACAAGGTTATCGCCCCATGAAGGAAGTGCCTCATTACCAGCTGAAATGAAGATTATTTCATCTTTATATTCATTAGCAAGCTTAATTAATTCATTTAAGGATTCATCATTTTTTCTCTTATTGTTTAGAAGATGTTCATCAGAATAATTTTGTACCATCCAAGGACATCCTTTATTATTATACTCCGCTACAAGATCCATTCCAAGCATAACTTTTAAATTTATTTTTTCTTTTCTGATACATTCTAATACAATTTTGGCATGATCATATGGATCATACATTCTAATATAATCATACTCTTTTTCTAGAATCAATAGGTCTTCCTTAACTTCATCATAAGAAGGATAAACCTTAGTTATAGGACTTTGGTTTTCTCTATAGCCTGAATAGCATATAGCACGTTTATAATTAAACATTTAAAGCACTCCTTGCGTAACTAATAAATTCCTCTTTTTGCTTATCTGTTAAATAAATTCTCTTTGAATTTAAATCATCAGATGTATTAGAATTTTCTACAATCAATAAATTTGAATTTTCATCTAAAACATGCTGATGGTAGGTATTTTTCTTTACATTATATAGCTTATTAGGCTCTAGTCTAATAAACTTTAGTTTATCTATATTGAATTCATCAGATTCTAATATGATTAAGGTAGCATTACCTTTTTGAAGGATAAACACCTCATCTGTTTCAAAATGCTTTTGGAATGAATCAATTCTTTCAATACATGTATCAGGACAAGATGAAAGATTCGCAACAGTCCATGCATCATAATTAATGATACGATTATATCCAATAGCATCATTGTTTTTAATTTCAATCATTTTAAGATCACCACTATTTCATCATTATCTTTTAAATTTGTAATAGTAATTTCATCTACTATTTGATTATTTATTAAAATTTGATCAATATTATATTTACCATAATTTAAGCCATTTGCATTGATATATCTAATAACAATGGCCTTATCTATTACCTTAGTTCTGATTGAAGCATAGCCATCCTTAAATTCATCAGAACAAAGTTTAGGCTGAAGTAATAGCTTATCCTTAACTATCTTAACTCCAAACACCTCGTCAATCATAGTAAGTAGCAACCAGCTTGCAGAGCCTGTTAGATATGGATACATACCTCTACCCTTAGGATCAAAATATTCAGGTATAGATGGATAGCACTTACTAACCTCAAAATTCTTAATTTGATCAAAAATAGACTTTAATACCTTATGTCCTTCAATCACAAAGCCACGACGATATAATGCATTTGCAAACATTACTGTCATATGAGAGAACATAGCTCCATTTTCCTTATGACCATATGCAAAGCCAAATTGTCTACCCATGTTAAGCTTAAGCTCATTAAAGTCATTATTTAGAACATAACCACCTATGCTTGGATTATATAAATATTTATCACATGCTTTAACAATCTTTTTGATTTGCTCATCAGTTGCAACATCACCCATGATAGCAAACACTTGACCAGTAAGAAGCATCTTTTCTTCCTTTAAAGAGCCAAGACGATTTGAATCATTGTCATAATAGCTATTATAAAAACCAACCTCTGAATTTTCTTGCCACTCGTTTTTGTTGATATGCTCAACAAATTCATCGTGCATTCTAGTTAATCTTTCAATTAGCTTATTCTTATTTATCGCAACCTTATAGCCACTAATATTATGCTTAACACTTTCAAAATAAGTATTTAATATTCTTTGCTTTTCTAAAATATCATCAAATTTGTAATTAACAGTTATTAGGTAAGCAAGCTCGCCGAAAACAGATATTTCTTCTTCCTTAATTTCCTTTAACAAATTACAAATCTGCTTTAAATTAGAAGCATAAAAAGAAGTAAAGGCAACACTTTCACCACAATCCTTAGCCATATCAAGCGCGTCATTCCAGTCTGCACTCATAAGCTTAAGATTATTGTGATTGCCAACATTAAATAGCATTGGTAAAACCTGAACCAATAAATGCTCTAATATAGTACCCTCATATACTGTATTATCCTTTGTTAATTGATAATTACCATATGCTTCATCGTATTCTTTATCAATATCAGTAGAAAAGCTAATATGAGAGTCCTTAAAATAAGTAACTTTTTCATTTAAAATATTGTAATCATTATTATTTTCAATGTATAGCATTAATGTGGTAAGAGGCCAAGCACCATGGTCCATCCACATTCTTGCTATATTATTTCTATCAGCCTTGAATTCACCTGGATTATCACCAATAATTGTTGCATTAGAACCATCAATTCTAACACCCTTAAAATTGTTAATAAGTAAATTCTTAACATCAATAGTATCCATTTTAATTAAGGCAAGGCAATCCTGCCATAAATCTCTCCAGCCTCTACCACCCTTACCATAGTCATGATGTGGTAAGAATGAACAGCCATATAATCTTCTTAATACGGGTTGGATACTAACCCATTTCATTATAGTATTGTTAGCAAAATCAAATCCTATATTATTATAATAAGAGTTCCATTTTTCCATTGACGAATTAAATAATAAATCAAATTGCTTTAGTATTTTATAATCTATTAGCTCTTCGTTAATACCTATTGCAAATTTAATTTCAATCTTTTGCTTTGGTGCAAGCTTAAGCTTTTCATATCTAAAGCCTGCTAAGCATTCATAGCCACTAACTTTATAAATATTTTCATTAGAGTCAAAACCTAATGGATTCATAATAGAACCACCCTCACCAATAAATTCATCGAAAGTTAAAAAATATTTATCTATATTCATATTATCATCGACAATTACTTGATAATATGTTGAATTAACTGTATGGCCTCTTTCATCAAAAGATAACGAAGGTTTATTATAAACTGTGTAATCATCTTTATATATATTATTTAATAAGGATGTAACATGACGATGATCTCTTACATTGTCTGCACTTCTTCCGTAAATAGGAATTGCAACACAAGGAGTAACCTCTAAATCATGATTTGAGGTATTTTCAAATATAACCCTATGCATCTCCATATTTTGCTTATAGTCTGGAACGAAGCTTAAAACCTCTACCTTAAAGTCCTTTGCACATCTAGTAACCTTTTGGTATAGTACGCCTGCCTCAAGTAAGGTTTCATCCATATTTAGGTGCTGATATAAAGTGTTACCTGTTATATTCCAAAGGTAGTCATCTACCTTAAAGAATACATTACGTGCATTATTTGGATTAACTAAATCCAAATTAGATGCTGGAGGTAATCCAAAATGATGCTGATCAATTTTAAGATCGCCATTAAATGTTGGAGTAATCGATGACTTTAAACCATTAAAATTACATAATGGTAAATATAAATAATTGTAATTTTCAAAATTTTTTAATTGGAATTTTCCATCATTTAAGTATTTCATTTTAAATACCTCCATAAACTAATTTAAATTATTGATAATTTTGTAATTGTTCTGATTGATAAACCCTTACATAATCAATAACCATTTCTTGTGGGAAGATATTCTCATCTACTCCTTGAGCTCCTCCCCAGTTACCACCAACAGCAACATTTAGAATCATATAGAACTTTTGATCAAATGGCCAATTTGCCTGTGTTCTTGTTGCTGGTGTATATGTAAACACAACAATGTCATCTACATAGAAAATCATCTTATCAGGGAACCATTCTACAGCATATAAATGGAAATCATCATAAATTGTATTTCCTAAATATTTGTAGCTTCCCTTTTGAGTTCCTATACCACCATTGTAAAGCTCACAATGAATAGTAGAATGAACGTTACCGGCACTATATCCAACATGCTCCATAATATCTATTTCACCTGAATTAGGCCAAATATACGCTGGCATAATTGAACGGACCGCTTGAATCCTTGACGCAGATGGAGACCTCATGTTCCGTGCAGGTGACGCCTTCACCCACACAGC
>JAZNYN010000084.1:0-1950 GCA_045594405.1 Anaeroplasma sp. | reverse complement strand
TTTATATTTTTTAAAACTATTATTTTAATCTAAATGATTCGCATTGAGTTTCACTTCTATATAATGCATTTTCATTACCTACAGTAATGTTTTGAGCAACACAGCAATTATCCTCATTATATTTACAATAATTAGCGCTACAGTTTACTCTAATTGATTCATGCTTAGGAGTCATTTCCTTTGCAATTTCTTGCTTAAGAGTTTCAGAATTGTGTGGGTTTTTAAATGATTGACAGAAGGTACCTATTTTACTTTTAGCAAATAATCCTTCTACATCAATTGATTCCTTCATACAATCTCTTTTGCAATTGTATCCACAGGTTTGGGCATTACATGATACTTTTGTCATTTATTTCATCACCTTTCTAAATATAGTATTTACCTAAAACAAAAAAAGATACCATAAGGTATCATTTTTCTATAATTGCTGAAATACGTTTATTAAAAATAAAACAGATGATAGCTAAAGCAAGCGATAGGCTTGCTAATACTATAGCTAAAATATATGACCCATGAATCAATGAAGAGCCTAATATTACAGTTACTATAGTCATAGGAATTCTCGCAAAGAACGTAATACAGATGAATTCATGTATCTTAATATTTGTAAATGGGGCTACAAAGCATACTATATCCTTAGGAAGTGCTGGTATCAACAAATACCCAAACATCACGACATTACATCGTGTTTTATTCTTTAAAATCTTAGAGCACTTAATTTTATCTGGATCGATAAATAACGCCACAAAATTATATCCTAATAGTTTTACTAAATAATAAACAATAATACCACCTATTGTTTGACCTATTAAGCAAACAATAACTGCAACAGCCGGATGAAACAGCATTCCAGCTACCATTACAATAGGGCCAGAAGGTATGATTACTAAAATTGTTTGAAGTATTTGGCAGGCCGTAACTATAAATATTGATAACCCGCCATAGGAGCTAATTTTATTAATAAAAGCTTCTCTATATGCCTCATCACGCTGGATGGCCTTAAAGATTGGATATAGCTTGATGGTTAAAAAAACAATCAATCCAATAAACAAAGCTAAAATAACGGCCTGAACTACAATTCTGATTACCTTATATTTTTTCTTTTCGGTTTCCTTTAATTCATCCATTACCATCTTTCCTTTATCTTGACAACTACTTCTTTATTATCAAAGTTATTATAAAACTTAACCATATAGCTTTGAAGGTGAAGCTCAGCACTATCCTTATTTCCGTACATCATATCTCCAATAATAGGATGACCAATCGAAGAACAATGCAATCTAATTTGATGTGTTCGACCAGTATCTAATACAAATTCTAGTAATGATGTATCAGCATATTCTTTAATAACCTTATAGTGACTCACTGCAAGCTTTCCTTGCTCCTCACTAACTATTTCTCTTTTATTACCATCACTAGATTTTGCGATGTAATTAGAAATTGTTCCCTCCTTAGCTTCAAGCTTTCCATCAACCAAGCAATAATATCTTCTTTCCATGTGCTTATGTGTTGGCTGAAGCTTGTAAGCAGCTAAGCGGTTTTTAGCAATAACCATAAGACCACAGGTTTCCTTATCTAATCTATTTAATATAGATATTGATAATTCCTCACCCTTACTATCAAGATAATAAGCTATTTGCTGATAGACACTGTTAGGCTCAGACCTAGTTGGAATAGATAATAGATTATGAGGCTTATTAATTACCAAATAATTACTATCCTCATAAACTACCTCACAGGTGTTTTCAACTAATGGCCAATCACACTTACTCTCTTCTAGTTCAATCTCTACTCTTATATTATCTCCTTTATTTATTATATGATACGTAGGAGTAATTATATCATTAACATATATCTTAGCTTTACTATATTTCAAATTTCGTAAATACTTTCTTGATATATGGCATCTTAGCTCATCAGTTAGAGTTATATTCTCATTTTCACATACAA
>JAZNYN010000083.1:0-3150 GCA_045594405.1 Anaeroplasma sp. | reverse complement strand
ATACAAGATATGATTTATTGATTTAATAGTATCACCCTTAGTGCATATCCTATCAAGCTTATAAGTAGAAAAACCATACTTTAGAAGCTCTAGACTTTCTGTGTTTCTTTTAAGTGCATTATCATAACCCATTACAACGCTTATTAAAGACATATTTTGCTCAGTCATATGAAGTGTTATGCAGTATCCAGAAAATGACGTATAGCCTGTTTTTAAACCATTTAAGCCTTCTACTCTTCCAATAAGCTTGTTAGTGTTTACTAGCCAAAATGGTGTCTCAGTATCTTTTCTAATATAATCCTCTTTAATATTTGTATAATTTAAAACATCAGGATATTTCGATACAAGTTCTAGTGCTATCAAGCTCATATCATAGCTAGTAGTATAATGATCATTTTCATTAAGTCCGGTACAATCTGTAAAGTTTGTATTTTGACATCCTAGTTCCTTAGCCTTAGTATTCATTTTGCTTACAAACTGCTTTTCAGTGCCACATACCTTTTCTGCAAGTAATACAGCACAATCATTAGCCGAAGCAATACATACACACTTTATGGCCTCATCAACTGATATTTCTTCACCTACCTTTAAAAATACCTGGGACCCACCCATACTTGCAGCATAATCACTAGTTATAAGCTTAGTGTTTTTATTAATTATTTCATGATCAATTGCTTCATATACTAAAAGTAATGTCATAATTTTAGTCATTGATGCCGGAGATAATTTTTCATCCTTATTTTTTTCATAAAGTATTTCCCTAGTGTTAGCTTCAATTAATATACCTGATTTCGCTCCTTCAATTAAAACGAGCTCATTAGCCTTAACCGAAAATGATACAAA
This sequence comes from Anaeroplasma sp., assembly GCA_045594405.1. Taxonomy (GTDB): domain Bacteria; phylum Bacillota_I; class Bacilli_A; order Acholeplasmatales; family Anaeroplasmataceae; genus Anaeroplasma. The sequence continues at coordinate 2,307 of JAZNYN010000083.1, read as the reverse complement.
GATTAAATTTAGCATAATTAATAATAATAGTTTTTTCAAATTTATCACCATTAATTATTATGCAATTAATTCATTAAAAATACAAAAAAGACTATGCACCTGCATAGTCCTTAATTATAATTTATTACTTCTTAATCTTTTGTAATTCTTGGTTAATGTTATAGATTAGTTCTGGAGAAACTTTATCCTTAATCATATTTGAGATTCTTTCGATTGAGAAAGTTTGAACCATCTTCATCATAGCAGGAGTTACCTTAAATCCAGCAACCTCATCACCCATTGAAGACATCATTCCACTCATAAATTTCTCCATTAAAGCAGCTCCCTCAGGATTTGCCATAATATGCTTAATTTGATCCTTAATACAGAAATAATCTCTGTTATAAGTGAAATCTAGCTTTTCACCATTTTCACCAAACCAATTCTTAACAGTTTCACCCTTTGAAGAGAAAGTATAACCAGCATAAGCTTCCTTAACCTTAACGATAACAGAATTATCAACCATATTACCAGCTACAACCTTAATCTTAGTCTTCTTCTTTTCAAGCTTTACCTCAAATGTAACAACCTTATCACAAGCCTTAGTTTCTTGTAATTGACCATTTACATATAATTGAACCTCAGGCTCTGTAGAATATACCTTAACCTCAGTAACCTGCTCAGGTCTCTTAACATAACGCTTAGATGTAATATGTAATACAGGAGCACCTTGCATATATGTTTGATATAAATAATAAGTATCCTTCTTAGTCTTTCTATCATAAGTAACTAAGCCCTTATTATTTCTACCTTGGCATCCACCCTCATCACGTGCATCTGCAGCAAAGTCAAACATATTCCAAACATGAGTAGCCCATAAATAAGGTCTTTCATAAATAATCTTAGCCATGTGCTCATGGTATAAATTTTGATATTCTTCAGAATAGTCACCTTGTTCTGGCTTTGATGTATGCCATGTTAAGATAGCTTCACAACCATATTCTGAAATACCAATTGGTCTTTCAGGATAATTCTTATGATAATCATCAAACCAAGCTTCGTTATCAGTGTATTCACCACCGTACCAGCCAAAGTAATGATTGTATGATAAAATATCTGTAATTTGACATAATCTACTCTTAACATCTAGCATAGATACGTTAGCAATTGTAGTTAATCTTGTACGATCTAAGCTCTTTACAATTTCGTTTAATTCAATATGTCTTTGAACTAAATCCTCTGATTCACCAGAAATTGAGATTTCATTAGATAAGCCCCAGAAGAAAATTGATGGATGGTTATAGTTTTGAACAACTAATTCCTTCATTTGGCTTACTACATTATCATTACCTTTTATCATATGATTTGAAATCCAAGGAATTTCAGCCCAAATAGCCATACCATTTCTATCACATAAATCATAGAAATATTGATCGTGTTGATAATGAGCAAGTCTAATAGTATTAGCACCCATTTCCTTAATAAGCTTCATATCCTCTTCATGGTTCTTCTTAGAGATTGCCCAGCCCTTATTAAATCTATCTTGGTGACGAGAAACACCACGTAAAGGAGTTTCAACACCATTTAAGATAAAGCCCTTATTAGCATCAACTGAGAAGCTTCTAATACCAAAATAGATTTCCTTATCATCTAAAATATAATTATCCTTTAAAATAGAAATTACTAATTTATATAAATAAGGATTCTTTACACCATTCCATAAAATAGGCTTTTTGATTTCAAACTTATGCTCTAGCTTCTTTAAGCACTTAGTGTAAACAACATTACCCTCTGCATCAAATACATCAATATTGATATCTTCCTTCTTGTAATTAGTTACCCATGCTTGTACATTAACCTTTGCCTTTTTACCTTCAACAACTGGAGTTACCGCAACACCATCACCACCGAAGAAATCAAGATCAAAGTGTGTCTTATTAGTAACAATTAGATTTACATCTCTATAAATACCACCAAAGAATGTAAAGTCTGCCATTTGAGGATATACATAATCATTTGCAGAATTATCAACCTTAACTAATAATTCGTTAATTTCAGAAATTTCCTCATCAATTCTTACACGGAAAGTTGAAAAACCACCCTCATGATGACAAATGGCTTTACCATTATAATATACATCACAAATAGAATTTACACCTTTAAATTCTAAATAAACAACATCATTTTCACCTTTCTTAATTTTACCTAGGTTCTTATAGTACCAGCAAGTACCACGATAATAATCAGAACCACCAAGTGACCGATAGTGAACGAGTACAGTGATGGAAAGGCGAAAAGAACAGTGAGAAGCTGAGTGAAATAGACCCT
>JAZNYN010000082.1:0-7710 GCA_045594405.1 Anaeroplasma sp. | reverse complement strand
ACAATGGATCCTGCAAAGCGTACGCTTGTCCAAGTTCATTTAGATGATGCGGTTATTGCGACACAAACATTCGAAATGCTTATGGGTGAAGAGGTAGAGCCAAGAAAGAAATTCATTCAAGAAAACGCTCATTTTGCAAGTAATATTGATATTTAAGAAAGGAGAGAGCTTTATATATGGAAAATCAAGAATTAGATGTTGTTTTAGAAGATGAAGAAGAACAACAACATGATAAAATTGAACAGCTAGACATTAATAATAAAGTAAAATCTTCATTCTTAAATTATGCAATGTCAGTTATTATAGCTCGTGCACTTCCAGATGCAAGAGATGGTTTAAAGCCAGTTCAAAGACGTATTTTATACGGAATGAATGAGTTAAATATTTATGCAAATTCTGCCCACAAAAAATCAGCACGTATTGTAGGTGATGTAATGGGTAAGTACCATCCACATGGTGACTCTTCTATTTACGAAGCTATGGTACGTATGGCTCAGGATTTTGCATACCGCTATACATTAGTAGATGGTCATGGTAACTTTGGTAACATTGATGGTGATGGTGCTGCTGCAATGCGTTATACAGAAGCACGTATGTCTAAAATCTCTATGGAAATGCTAAGAGATATTGATAAGAATACAGTTGATTTTGTAGATAACTATGATGCTACTGAAACAGAACCAAGTGTATTACCATCAAGATTCCCTAATTTACTTGTTAATGGTTCTACAGGTATCGCAGTAGGTATGGCAACAAACATTCCACCTCATAATTTAGGAGAGGTAATTGATGGATGTGTTGCATTAATTCATAATTCTGAAATTACATCTGAGGAACTAATGGAATATATTAAGGGACCAGACTTTCCGACAGGAGGTATTATTTTAGGCTTAACAGGCTTAAGAAATGCCTACACAACAGGTAATGGTACAATTGTTATTCGTTCTAAATGTGAAATTATTACATTAAAGAATGGTAAGACAGAAATCGTAGTTACAGAAATTCCTTATGGATTAAACAAAACACGGTTAATTGAACGTATTGCTGAGGTTGCAAAGGAAAAGATTGTAGATGGTATTACTGATTTACGTGATGAATCAAATCGTGAGGGTATCAAGATTGTTATTGAATTACGTAAGGATGTTAATGCAGAGGTTATGCTAAATAATCTATATAAATTTACTCAGCTACAACAAAGCTATGGTATGAATATGATTTGCTTAGTTGATAATACTCCAAAGGCTATCACCTTACGTGAAGCATTAGAGGTTTATATCAACCATCAAATTGAAATCATCACAAGAAGAACACAATATGATTTAGACAAGGCTCTAGCAAGAATTCATATTCTAGAAGGATTACTTTTAGCTCAAGATCACATTGATGAAATTATTCATATAATTCGTTCTACAAACGATGGTAGTGAAAAAGAAAAGCTAATCGAAAAGTTTGGTCTATCTGAACTACAAGCTCAAGCAATCCTAGATATGCAATTAAAGAGATTATCAGGATTAAATGTATTAAAGCTTCAACAAGAAAACAACGATTTACATATTGCATGTGATGAATATAATAGAATTCTAGCTTCTAAAGAAGCTAAAGAAGAAATCATTGAACGTGAATTACTTGAAATTAAGGATAAATATTCAGATGAAAGAAAGAGTGAAATTTCACTTCACAATGATTTAAATATTGAAAATGAAGATTTAATTCCAAGAGAGGATGTAGTAATCACAATCACTAATAGAGGCTATGCTAAGCGTATGAAGCAAGATGCATATAAGACTCAATCTCGTGGTGGTGTAGGTATGTCAGGTATCAAGACAAATGAAAATGATGATGTTAAGCATCTATATACTGCGTCTACACACGATTACTCACTATTCTTTACAAACAAGGGTAGAGTATATGCAATTAAGGGTTACCAAATTCCTGAAGGAAGTAGAACATCAAAGGGTATACCTTTAGTAAATATTTTACAATTCCAGCCAGATGAGGAGCTTGCAGCTATTACAACAGTTAAAACATTAGATGATGATCAAAATTACTTATTCTTCGCAACTAAGAAGGGTACAGTAAAGCGTACTGTTGTATCTCAATATAAGAATATTCGCCAAAGCGGTATTATAGCTATTAATTTAGCAGATGATGATGAATTACTAAATGTTGAATTAACAGATGGCACAAGAGAAATTGTATTAGGCTGTTCAAATGGTAAGGCAATTAGATTTAATGAACAGGATGTTAGACCAATTGGTAGAAGTGCTGCCGGTGTACGTGGTATTTCAATTCCAGAGGGTGAAGCAGTTGTTGGTATGGCTGTAGTTACTGAACAAAAGAACGAAATTCTAGTTGTAACAGAAAAAGGCTTCGGTAAGCGTTCAGTAATTGATGATTATCGTATCCAAGGCCGTGGTGGTATGGGTGTTAAGACAGTTAATGTTACAGAAAAGAATGGTAAGTTAAATACATTAACAGCTGTATCTGAAAATGATGATTTAATTATCACAACAACAAAGGGTATTGTTATACGTATGCATGTTGCGACAATTTCACAAACTGGTAGAAATACTCAAGGTGTAATTTTAATGAAATTAAAGGATGATAACAAGATTGCTACAATCGCAGTTGTAGATCATCAAGAGGAAGAAGAAATTTTAGAAGATATAGCACCAGTGGTTGAAGCAAAGGAAGAAGCTAAACCAGAAGTAAAAGAATAAAACACAAAAGAGATAGAATTTCTATCTCTTTTTTGATATTTTCCCTTAATTTATTAACAATAATATTGTAAAATAGAATTACTAGAAAGGAAGTGACATACAAATGAAAAGAATAGCTGTAAAGGAGCTTGCATACTTTGTATGTCAAAGCGGTAATCTAACCTCTGAATTCTTTTCTAATCATGATTTAGAGCAAGGAACGAAAATACATAAATATTTACAAAATAAATATAATGAGAAATCTCAAAAGGAATATTACATCAAAAGCGAAATAAGCTATGGTGATACAAAGGTTTTATTACATGGCTTTATTGATGGTGTTTTAAATATTAATGATGAAATAATTATTGAAGAAATTAAATCTACAACATTAGATTTAGAGGACCTTACATTAGAATATCATAAGGAGCATCTAGCCCAGCTAAAAATATATTCATATATGTACGCAATTCAAAATAATATGGATAAAATCCATATTAGATTAACCTATGCTTCTACAGTAAGCTATGAAGCAAGAAGCTTTGATTTAATAGAATCACAGGATGCTTTGGAGAAATTTGTTTTTGAATTATTAGAAGAATATTTAAAATGGATAGCAATGCTAGATAAAAGTGAAGAGGATAAAATAAAAACAATTAAGGAAATAGAATTTCCATTTGTTAACAAGCGTCAAGGACAGCGTGATTTAATGAAGGCTGTCTATGAGACTCTTAACACAAAAAAAGAAATATTATATGCCATAGCTCCAACAGGAATTGGTAAAACCATGGCTACTATTTTTCCAGCACTAAAATCCTTAAAGCCATCAGAAAAACTATTTTATTCTACAGCTAAGGGAAGCGGAAAAAACGCACCATTAGATGCAATTAAAATACTTGCAGAAAAGGGACTAAAGCTTAAAACAATAGATATTACAGCTAAAGCCAAAATATGTAATTGTAAAAAGAAAAATTGTGATCCTGATGATTGTCCATTTGCTCAAAACTATTTTGATAAGCTAAAAGCTGCAACCTATGATATTTTTGAAAGCACAGATATATATGATTCAAAAAGTATATTAGAATTTGCAAATAAGCATCAAATATGTGCTTTTGAATTTTCATTATATCTATCATATTATTGTGACTTAGTTATTGCGGATTATAATTATGTGTTCGACCCACACGCACAATTAATTAGATATTTTCAAGATGACACATATAAAATTAAGGTGCTTGTAGATGAGGCACACAACCTTATTTCTAGAAGTAAGGAAATGTATTCTGCAGTAATTTCTACTGAAGAACTTCGTACGCTTAGACGTCATACAAACGGTCTAAAGCCATCAGTAAGAACAGAGTGTAACAAGGCGATAGAAATTATGGAAGCATATCGTGAAAAAATGGTAGAAGGAGCAATTTTTGTTGACAACACACAAGATTTTAATCTTGTGATAGCAATTAAAAATATAATTTCAAGGGTTGAGCAAATTCTTCAAGAAAACAAGAAAATACAAGGTAGAGATTCAATTTTTGATGTTTACCACAAGCTGCTTGCCTTTTCTAATGCATCTGATTGTTTTTCTTCTAACCATAAATATTTAGCCAAGCTTGAGGATGATGAGGTTTATGTTCACCTATATTGCTTAGATGCTTCTGAATTTATATTAGAAACTATTAAATCATCAATCGAAGGAATTGTCTTTTTCTCGGCGACAATGACACCTTTAAAATATCACAGTGATTTAATCACAAAGGGCGAAGGAAAAACTATTGAACTTCCTTCTCCATTTAATCCAAATAACTTAGATATTATTATTAATGATAAGATTTCAACTAAATACAATAATCGTGCAAACTCAATAGATGAGATTATTGAAACTATTGAAATATTAGTTCGAACAAAAAAGGGAAATTATATAGTTTTTTTCCCTTCGTACAAATATATGCAAATGGTTTTAGCTTCATTGGAAAATCCTTTGTTTGATGTAATAATTCAGGAAGCAGAAACAACAGAAAAGGAAAGATTGCGAATCATAGAGGAATTTAAAACAGAAAGTACTCATTCAAGAGTTGGATTCTTCGTTATGGGTGGAGTGTTTTCTGAAGGAATAGATTTAATAGGAGATGCTTTAAATGGAGTTATTATAGTTGGTGTAGGATTACCTATGATATGTGATGAAAACAATATATTAAAGGAGCATTTCCAAAATGTATATAGCCAAGGCTTTGAATATGCATACATGTATCCAGGATTTAATAAGGTTGTTCAAGCAGTTGGAAGAGTAATTAGAAGTGATACAGATAGAGGTATAGCTATACTTTTAGATGAAAGATTTAATTTTTCTAGCTATAAGCAAATTATGCCTAGCCATTGGCAAAATAGAAAAATAATATCCTCTAGCTATACATTAAAAAAAGAAATAGAACAATTTTATCAAAATAACGAAAAACAAAAATAAAAGCCTAGAAACTAGGCTTTTAATTATTTATTAACTTCATTATCTCATCTAAATTGTAATTGCTAGAGTTATTAGTAAATCCAATTTGAATATCATTTTCCTCATATCTTGGAATAACGTGAACATGAAAATGCATAACAGTTTGACCTGCCACCTCACCACAATTGTTTAAAATATTAATTCCGGCAGGCTTTAAAGTATTGCTTAGTTTTTTTGTAACTAGATTTACAGCCTTCATTACATTGATATATTCCTCAGAGTCAATTTCTAATAAATTTGCAGAATGCTTTTTAGGAATAACTAGGGTATGACCCTTTGTTGCTTGAGAAATATCTAATATAGCAATTACATTTTCATCTTCATAAACCTTTTTGCTTGGAATTTCACCATTCACTATCTTACAAAATATACACATAATAGCACCTCACCTTATATGCATATTTTATATCTTTTTAATGTTTTAAGCAAGAACACTTTTTTGATATTCAACGTGGTTGTTGAGGTTGGTATGGATAATAATAATTTATTTCCTCGTCAAAAGTAATATAGTCAAGATAGATAGTTAATAATAAATATCTCATGTTTGTTTGAGCATCAGAAATAATTATATGATCCTTTCCAGCAGCTTCTAATTTACCCTTAAAGATTTTTGAACCCCATTGTGAATTTTCAAAATTCATATAAATAGAGACAGTTTTACCTAAATTTAATCTTAATATATTTTCGATATAAGATGATTCGTCTGTATCGGCTGGAGCCTGTTGGAATTGTTGATAATAGGCACCACCTGATTGATAAGGATATCCTCCATAGTTATAATACGGAGGAAAAGGATAATAAAAACTCATAAAAATCTTCCTTTCTAATAGCAATTTTCTGATTCGAGTGGTGCGTAAAAGCAATGGCTCTTATATTTACCAGAGTTCCATTGATTCCACCATTTTTCCATACATGGCTCACCAAACGAATTGTAAAACCATAAAGCACGAGTTGCTGGAGAAAAGCGTTCGCCCTGTAGTACTCTATTTGCTAGAGCAATATCTTGGCTTCTAGCAGCTTGATAAAAGTAGCTTTTGCTTGTTGCCTCAAAGCCACCAGGCTTTTGCATAACTGCACGTTCAATTGTATTGATGTCTTTAAAATCTAAGCATTTTGCTAATGCACGATTTACTACAACATTTCCCACACAAAGCATACCCTTTTTACCATCTGATTCAGCCTCAGCCCTCATTAATCTTGCAAGTAATTTTTTCTCCGCAGTCGAATGAGCTATTACAGCCATATAAACACCTCTATCAAAAATATATGATTTTATTTAAAAAAATATAAATAAATTTATATAATTTCTTTCTTGCATAAATTTAAGGTAGTGATATAATAATACTAAAGCGTTGCGAAGAAGAAAGCTAAATGCAAGCTAAGAAGAGAGTCTGTGTATGGTGAAAGCAGATAGTAAGCGTTAGTGGACAACATCTTCAAGCGGTGGAAGAAATTTGAGTAGACCCATCCGTCATCTCGCGTTAAGAGAAAATTGAGGGCTATGATTTTTTTCATAGAACTAAGGTGGTACCGCGATAATTCGTCCTTAGAGAAATCTAAGGGCTTTTTATATTTTTAGGAGGAAATTATGAGAACTAGAATCAAACAATTATTTACAGAGCTTGCTAGCTATCAAGAAAAAGAGGTTACATTAATGGCATGGGTTCGTACAAACAGAGCTCAAGCACAATTTGGATTTTTAAATGTTAATGATGGATCTTATTTTGACAATCTTCAGGTAGTATATGATGCAGCTTTATCTAACTTTGAAGAAATATCAAAGTATCGTGTTGGTGTATCTGTTAAGGTAACAGGAAGGGTTGTGTTAACACCAGAGATGAAGCAGCCATTTGAAATTCATGCATCAAAGGTTGAAATGCTAGGTGATTGTCCAGAAAACTATCCAATTCAACCAAAGCGCCATACAAGAGAATTCTTAAGAGAGGTTGCACATTTACGTCCACGAACAAACCTATTTAGTGCAGTATTTAGAATTAGAAGTGTTGCAGCTATGGCTATCCACAAGTATTTCCAAGATAGAGGATATGTTTATGTTCATACTCCACTAATTACTTGTGCCGATTGTGAAGGCTCAGATCAAATGTTTAAAATTACAACATTAAATTTAAATGATCTACCATTAACTGAAGAGGGTAAGGTAAACTTTAAGGAAGATTTATTTGCTAAGCAATCCTTCATTACAGGCTCAGGACAATTACATGGTGAAACCTTCGCTATGTGCTATGGAGACATTTATACATTTGGTCCTACATTTAGAACGGAAAATTCTAACACTAAAACTCATGCGAATGAATTCTGGATGATTGAACCTGAAATGGCATTCTGTGATATTAATGAGCTTATGGATATCGAAGAGGAAAAGCTAAAGTTTGTTGTTATACACAATAGAGGCAGAGTCTTTGCTTACGACAAGCGTACAAATAGGAGGAGGTGCATTCGATATGGAAATTGAAGATGATTTCACAGACGATGATTCAGACGCAAGATACC
>JAZNYN010000081.1:0-6870 GCA_045594405.1 Anaeroplasma sp. | reverse complement strand
GCTTATTCAATTGGTGCGTTAGAGGATAGAGGCTCTATGTTCATAGCACCAGGTGAAGAAATTTATGAGGGTATGATTGTTGGTGAGGCTAATAAGGATTTAGATTTAGCTGTTAATGTAGTTAAGGCTAAGCAACAAACTAATACACGTTCATCTAACAAGGATACTACTGTTGTTTTAAAGAAGCCTAGAGTATTAACACTAGAGGCTTGCTTAGAGTTTATCAACGATGATGAGCTAGTTGAAATAACACCTTATCACATTCGTTTAAGAAAGAAGATTTTAGATACAGTTGAACGTAAAAAGTACGATGCAAAGGTTCGTGCTGAAAAAGAAGCTAAATAAGTAGACACTCCATACGGAGTGTTTTCTTTACTTTAATATAAAAAAATGATAATCTATTTATGGGTGATAACAATGAAGATAACTTTAATAACTGGTGGCTCTAGTGGACTTGGCTTTGAGCTTGCAAGATGCTATTTAAAGGATGGCAATAATGTTTTATTAGTGTCAAAGAATGAAGAAAGATTAAATAAAGCAAAAGCTAAGCTTGAAGAAGAATTTACAAACATGTCAATTGATGTCTTTGCGCTTGACTTGTCTAAGACAGATGAATTATCTAAGCTATTAGATTACACAAAGGAAAAGGGGTATTTTGTAAATAATTTAGCTAACTGTGCTGGCTTTGGTGATCAATGTGATTTTAAGGATATGGACATTAACAAGCAAATAGATATGACTAATGTAAATTGTAATGCATTGTTGTATTTTACGAGAGTGTATTTAGATGATATGCTTAAGAATAATGAGGGGCATATTATTAATGCTTGTTCAATTGCTGGCTTTTTACCGGGGCCATATATGTCAACATATCATGCTACTAAGGGCTATGTGCTATTATTAGGCGAAGCAATCTCACACGAAATAAGAAAAACTAAGGTTAAGCTTTTAACCTTATGTCCAGGACCGTTCGATTCTAATTTCGTTGCTTTAGCACATAACGATTATACGTTTAAAAAAATAAAACCAATATCAGCAGAAGCGGTTGCTAGATTTGGATATAAAAAATCCTTAAAGGGTAAATCACTTGCGGTAGTAGGGGCAAAAAATAGACTTACTATATTCGCTACAAGATTATTTTCTAGAAAATTTATTACCAAAGCTTCTTCAAATTCGACTAAGAAAAATGGATAATAAACAAAAAGCATTTTTTGTATGAGATAATTATACAACGAATGCTTTTTCTTTATTTTTATGGATTGTAAACCTTTACACAATTTTATAAAAATTGTATAATCTTATGTATAGCATATTTCTAAAAATAGCTAAAAATATAGGAGTGGTTTTGTGAAAATTCTATTTATTGGCAACACAACTAAGGACACATATGCAAGTATTGGTAAGGGTGTAATTGATAACCTTATTGAGCTTGAGTTTGAGGTTTATGTTGATAATGAAGCTTATCAAACTGAATACACTAAAATGATTTGTAATGATTGTATCGAAGCTATTGATGGTGCAGTTATTTTAGGTGGTGATGGCACAATACTAGAATTTGCTAGAACCTATAAGGATATCCCAGTGCTAGCTATTAATCTTGGTAGAGTTGGTGCCTTGGCAGTAGCTGAGCTATCAAACTATAGGGAATATTTAGTTAAGTTAAAAAAGGGTGCCTATAGAATCTGTGACAGGCTTGCTTTAGATGGTAAGCTATGTACTCGAAATGGTGAAATTGTAAGGTTTACTGCCTATAATGATATTTTCCTTCATCGTGGTAAATCTATTAGAATGCTTCCAATTGAGGTGGCATTAAACAATGCAAATAAGGAAATTCTTTATGCAGATGGTGTTGTAGTAGCAACTCCAACAGGATCAACAGCATACAATCTTAGTGCAGGTGGTCCATTCATTCTTCCACAGGCTAGGTGCTATGTGCTTACACCTATATGTCCACAATTTAAGGCAATTACTCCAATCGTTATAGATGAGGATTATTCTATAACCCTATCTACATTAGATGGCTCTGAGGACGCATCGTTATCTGTTGATGGTTGTAAGAATTATACAATCAAGAGTGGAGATATTATAGAAATATGTAAATCTACAAGGTCATTAAAATTAATTAAATTTGATGATAAGCAGGTGCTATTTGGTGCACTTCACAAGGTAGCTACTGCTATTAATAAATAAAGGGGGATTATTATTTATGTACAAAATAGTTAGAAAGGTGAGCTTAAATCCAACAGTTACTCTTATGGATGTTGAGGCACCATTTATTGCTAAAAAGGCTGAGCCAGGTCAATTTATTATTTTACGTGCTACAAATGATGGTGAACGTATTCCTTTAACCATTGCTGATTATGATAGAGAAAAGGGAACAGTAACTATTATTTTCCAAATTGTAGGTAGTTCAACAATGGAATTAGATACTTTAAACGAAGGAGAATATATTGCTGACTTCGTTGGTCCTTTAGGAGTTCCTACTCATACTGAAGGCTTAAAGAAGGTTGCAGTTATCGGTGGTGGAGTTGGTTGTGCCATCGCATATCCTGTTGCTAAAAAGCTTCATAATCTAGGCTGTGATGTTACAACTATTTGTGGCTTTAGAAATAAGGATCTTGTTATTTTAGAGGATGAATTTAAAAATGCATCTTCTAGAATGTTTTTAATGACTGATGATGGCTCACATGGAACAAAGGGCTTAGTTACTCAAGCATTACAAAGCCTACTTGATGCAGGTGAGACATTTGATGAGATTATTACAATTGGTCCACTTATTATGATGAAGTTTGTTGTTCAAACAACTAAGCCATATAACATCAAGACTATAGTATCAATGAATCCAATTATGATTGATGGTACTGGTATGTGTGGCGGATGTCGTTTAACAGTTGGCGGTAAAACTAAGTTTGCTTGCGTTGATGGTCCTGATTTTGATGGGTTTGAGGTAGACTTTGATGAGGCTATTTCACGTTCTAGAAGTTATACAGAATTTGAAAGACATGCTCGTGAGGAAGCATGTAACCTTCTAAAGAAGGAGGTACAATAGTATGGCATACAATATGAAGCTTACTAAAAATCCAATGCCTTCTTTAGATCCAAATGTTCGTAACAAGAACTTTATGGAGGTAGCATTAGGCTATACTGAGTCAGTTGCAATTGATGAGGCAAAAAGATGCTTACAATGTAAAAATCCAAAATGTATGGGTGGATGTCCTGTACATATTCATATTCCTGAATTTATTTCATTAGTTGCTGAGGGTAAATTCGAAGAAGCATATCAGGTTATTTCTAAGACATCATCGCTTCCTGCAGTTTGTGGTAGAGTTTGTCCACAGGAAACTCAATGTGAAGGATTATGTGTTCGAGGTGTAAAGGGTGAGCCTGTAGCTATTGGTAGATTAGAAAGATTTGTTGCTGACTGGCATAATGAGAATGTACAAGAAGCACCAGTTAAGCCACAATCTAATGGACATAAGGTAGCTGTAATCGGCTCAGGACCTGCTGGTTTAACATGTGCTGGCGACTTAGCTAAGCTAGGCTATGAGGTTACAATTTTTGAGGCACTTCATTTGGCTGGTGGTGTATTAGTTTATGGTATTCCTGAATTCCGTTTACCTAAGTCAATTGTTCAAAAGGAAATTGATAATTTAATTGCACTAGGTGTAAGAATAGAAACAAACATGGTAATTGGTAGAGTTATTTCTATTGATGAGTTAATTGATAATTATGGATATGAAGCAATCTTCATTGGTTCAGGTGCAGGTCTTCCTAAGTTTATGAATATTCCTGGTGAAAATCTAAAGGGTGTATTCTCAGCAAATGAAATGCTTACTCGTGTTAATCTAATGAAGGCTTATCTACCTGGCTCTAAGACTCCAATTAAGAAGTCTAAGAATGTAGCTGTTGTAGGTGGTGGAAATGTTGCAATGGATGCTGCTAGATGTGCTAAGCGTCTAGGTGCTGAAAATGTATATATTGTTTATCGTCGTGGTTTTGATGAATTACCTGCTCGTCGTGAAGAGGTTGAACATGCAATGGAGGAGGGAATCATCTTTAAGTTACTTACAAATCCTACTGAGCTTGTTGGCGATGAAACAGGCACAGTATGTGCGATGAAGTGTGTTGAAATGGAATTAGGAGAGCCAGATGCATCAGGAAGACGCCGTCCAGTTGTTAAGCCAAATTCAGAGCTAACATTAGAGGTTGACTGTGTTATTATGTCATTAGGTACTAGTCCAAATCCGTTAATCAAGTCAACAACCTCAGGTCTTAATACTGAATCTTGGGGTGGTATTATTGTTGATCAATCTGCGGCTACATCTAAGGAAGGTGTATATGCAGGTGGAGATGCTGTTACAGGTGCTGCAACTGTAATTTTAGCTATGGGTGCAGGTAAAACTGCTGCAGCAGGAATCGATGAGTATATAAAAGGCAAAAAATAATAACAAAAGTTACGATTTTTACACTTAAATATTTGTTTTAATCAATTAATATGTTATACTGAAGGTAGTAAGGGAAGTGATTTATATGAGGTATCTAGATATCATAAGAAAAAATGCATTTTTTAAGGATGCAAATGAAGTAATGCTTGATTCATTAAGTGGAACGCTTCAAAGAAATTACATCCTAGATTATATTCAATATAAAATTGCTAAAAGGGACCCTTTCTTTATGTTAATTGTTGATATTGATAATCTAAAAAAAATAAATGACCAATTCGGTCATCGCTTTGGGGATTATTGTATATCTAACATTGCAGAAGGATTAATAGACTATATAGGCGATAAAGGTGTTATTGGTAGATATGGTGGAGATGAATTTATTATGGTTTATGATAATAATTACACCATCACACCAAAGGAATTTTTGTATGCCTTATATGGTGGTAAAACGATCTTTAGACGTACTATTGAACAGCTTAATGCTAAGTTCTTTGTAACTGGCACTATTGGTTTAACAAGATTCCCAGAGGATTCAGAAAATTATGAGGGCTTATTTGAAAAGACAGATAAGGCTTTATATCGTGGTAAGCTAAAGGGAAGAAATTGCTATATCATCTATGAGCATGAAAAGCATAAGGATATTAATGCTGAGCTTTTAAAGAAGGTTAGTATTGATACTATGATGGATGAATTTACAGATATATTTGTAAAAAATAAGCCTTTTACAGCTAAGATTTTGGATGCATTAAGATATGCAAAAAAATCCTTATTAATTGGAGGAGCCTTATATTTGGACAATAACCTTAACTATATCTTTGATGATATGTCAGACCCAGTAAAGGCCTATGATTTAACTAAGGAGGAGATTGAGCAATTCTTCGTTGATAGTTCCTTAGTAGAATACAAAAGAAGCACAACGATGGCAAAAACATCACCTGTGCTATATAATTTTTTTATGAAAAAGAATATCTTAACGATATTGATCAAGAAGATTGTTATTGATGGTGTTGATTATGGATATCTTGGCTTTTATGAAAATCAAGTTACTAGAGTATGGCAGGATAATGAAAAGATAGTCTTATCATTCCTTCAAAAGATTATTGGTATAATTAACTATTTTAAATATTAAAAATATACGGGCATATCATCAGCTGACGATATGCCCTTTTATTTGTTTATATTTTTGCGATTTCTATTAATATTTTTGCTACAAACTCCATTTCCTCTAGGCAGGCCATTTCATATGGTCCATGACAGTTATAGCCTCCAGTACCAAGGTTAGGAGTATTTAAGCCCATAAGCGTTAATCTTGCACCATCTGTTCCACCTCTTATCGGAGATGCTTCAGGCTCAAATCCTAGCTTTCTAATGGCTAAGGTTGCACGGTCTAAGCACTTAGGATCCTTTTTGATATATTCAGCCATATTTGAATAGCTGTCCTTGATAATTACATTTACTAATTCCTTATTATATTTCTTATTTATGAATTCCTGTGCATATAGAAATTCATTTTTTTGTTGTTCTAGCTTTTCCTTATCGTGATTTCTTAGAATATATACCATTTTAGCCTCACCAACAACACCCTCTATTCCGCAAAGGTGATTGAAGCCCTCGTAGCCCTCAGTATATTCAGGTCTAGCAAATATATCAAGCATTCCATTAAATTCCATTGCTACTAGTGCAGCATTAATCATTTGATTTTTAGCTGAACCTGGGTGAATGTCTAAACCTTTTACTAACACAGTAGCAGATGCTGCATTGAAGTTTTCATAATTAATTTCATTGTATGCACCACCATCAACTGTATAAGCAAAATCGCATTTAAAGTTTTCTAAATTAATCTTTTCAATACCCTCTCCAATTTCTTCATCTGGTGTAAAGGCTACACGAATTTCACAATGAGGAACTGTTGGATTTTCTTTGAAGTAGTATAGCATACCCATAATATCTGCTATACCGGCCTTGTCATCAGCACCAAGAACTGTTGTACCATCAGTAGTTATTAATGTCTTACCTACTAAATTAGACAAAAATGGAAATTGCTCCTTAGTTAACGATATACCATTTAGATGAATATCATTTCCATCATAGTTATTAATAATGTTAGGCTTTACATTTGTTCCAGAAAATCCGGGGATTGTATCCATGTGGGCAATAAATCCTATTGATAAATTATTGTTGCTAGCATTAGAAGGTAAAATCGCTGTTACAAATGCATGCTCATCTATGTTGATATCAACAAGTCCTAATTCACTTAAATCAGAAGCTAACACATTCGCAAGATCAAATTGCTTATTTGTCGAAGGTGTTACCCCAGTATCCTCCATTGACATAGTGTCAATTTTTACATATTTAATAAAATATTCTAAAATTTTATTTTTCATAGTACACCTCAAATTATCTTAAAAGTTTATTCATATTATAC
>JAZNYN010000080.1:0-1924 GCA_045594405.1 Anaeroplasma sp. | reverse complement strand
GTTAATACATTATCTAAAGGTGTAAAGGTAATTGTTTCAGGTGTATCAGAGGATATTGCTCAGGTTAAAACTAATGTTGGTAAGGCAAAGGAAAACATTAGTAATAAGGTAGAGCAAAAGAAGCTAGAGCAACGACAAAAGAAGGAAGCCAAGGCTCTTATAGAAAAAGAAGAAAATACTATAGAAGATGAAAAGGATGAATCTGATCAAGGTTTAAAGGCAAAAGCATTAAACCTTGTGAAAAATATCAAAAACAAGGTTACAAAAAAAACTGAAGATTAATAGCAATAGAAGATTGGACTAAATAGTTCAATCTTTTTTGTAATATAAAATTCAGAATAATCATAAAATTAATTGAATAATGAGAGTGAGGAATATGTATGAATGATACAGCTTTGATTAACATATCAAATAGAATGAAAAATGATTTTTATGTTGGTGTAGTAGGAGCTGTTAGAAGTGGTAAGTCTAGCTTTATAAATTCATTTTTTAAGCAAATGATTTTACCATATATTAATGATGAATTTTTAAAGCATAAAATTGTTGATGAACTACCACAATCTGCTGCTGGAAAGCAGATTATGACAGTTGAACCTAAATTTATTCCTTCTACATCAGCGCTTCTTGAATTAGGTGACACTAAAATAAGTATTAGGCTAGTTGATTGTGTAGGAGAAATTATTCCATCTAGTGAAGGCTACGGAAATGATGCTGAGCCAAGATTAGTAAAAACACCATGGTTTGATGATCCGATTCCATTTAAGGAAGCTGCTTCAATTGGTACTGAAAAGGTTATTTATAATCATTCTAATTTAGGTATATATGTAACAAGTGATGGTACATTTGGTGATTTTTCAAGAGAAGAATACGAGCTTGTTGATGATAATTTAATTCCAAAAATTATAGAGCTAAATAAGCCATTTGTTATTGTATTGAATACTAAAAATCCATTGTCACAGGAATCAATAAAGCTTGCACATGATTTAGAAGAAAAATGGAATGTAGGAGTAATTCCGTTATCAGCAATTTCAATGACTAAGGATGAGTGTATTAAGGTATTAAATAAGGCGCTAGAGGAGTTTCCAATAGGTGAGCTGAATATTATGCTACCTGATTATATTGAGGTATTAGGTGAAGATATTGAACTTAAAAAGAGTATAATTACTTCAATTAATGATATTGAAGCATCATATAAAAAGGTAAAGGATATTAATAACATATGTAATGCATTAAGAGATACCAATATATTTAATGATGTTAAGCTTGAATTAATGAATGCATCAAATGGGTCTGCTAATATCAAGTTAGAATTAGATGATGAAAAGTATAATGAAATCGTAGAATCATTATTAGGTGAATCAATGAGAACAAAGGCAGATTTTATAGAATATTTGTATCATTCAAAAAAGGCTAATGAAATATATGCACAGGTTAAGAATGCTATTATGGAGGCTAAGGAAACAGGATATGGTGTATCTGTGCCTAGGCTAGAGGATATGAAGCTAATTACACCTGAGGTTGTAAGAAAAAATGGAATGTATGGTATTAGACTTGCCGCAAAGGCACCTGTCATTCATATGATTGCTGTTGATTTAGAATCCTCATTTACTCCTATTATTGGTTCAGAGGAGCAATCTAATATGCTAATGTCTAGCCTAACAGAATCAGATGATGAAAAGCTATGGAATACTGAGTTTTTTGGAAGAAAACTATGTGATATTGTAAATGATTCAATGAAAAGTAAAATACATTCATTACCGGACAAATCAAAGGAAAAAATTAAGGGTGTATTAGATAAAATTATGAATTCTAATCATAATAACTTAATAGCTATTATTCTATAAAAAAAGGCATCATTTGATGCCTCTTTTGTTTTTAATATATATAATATGTTCATATGTATTATTCCTAGAAGAAGAAACCA
>JAZNYN010000079.1:0-1791 GCA_045594405.1 Anaeroplasma sp. | reverse complement strand
CACACCAGCTCTCTTGTTTTGTTTTTCAAAAATAAAAAAAATTTAAAAAAATATATATTTGGTGTAACTTTGGTGTACTTGTAATGTTAGAATGTGTCTGTAAAAAGGTTTTAGACCAATAAAAAGGAGTACAGTTATGTTTTTATCTAAAGATATTAACACGATAGCAATAGTACTTTTCACAATTGTTATCTTTGCATTAATTGTTTTCTGCTACATCCTGTACGTGGCTAAACCTTCTAGCAAAATGGATCAGGAAGAGGTAGAGAATTCTTTACCAAATACTGAATTAGGAATGTCTAAACTTTATCAAAGATTAAGTAACATTGCTAAGGACGCAGCTTCATCAATCCAAATCCCTAATGATGAAGATGGTGTTGAAATTGTTGGAATAATTTTCAACAAGAAAAATGAAGTATACTTTTATGATCCCGATAATCAAATTCTAAACATTGGTGATTTGGTTATCGTCGAAGATGATTCAAATCAAAAGGTCATTGTGCCTGTAGTAGTTAAGAATCAAAAAGTTTCATGTACCTTTATAAAATATCCCCTTAAGAAGATTTCTTCAATAATTTACAGAAACTAACCAATGTAAAAAATTGCTTGTTGCAATTGTCCTAAAAAATAATACTTAACAAAGCAAGAGAGCACTTCCCCCCCACACCAGCTCTCTTGTTTTGTTTTTCAAAAATAAAAAATCGCTCGTTATGAGCGATTATTTTACCTCTAATGTTTTAATGAATTGTTCTAATCTATCACATGCAGTAGTGATTGTTTCCATTGACACACAGTAGCTTAGTCTAATATAATCATCAGCTTCAAAGCAATGTCCTGGTATAATTGCAACCTTATATTCCTCAGCAAATCTCTTACAGAATTCTAATGAAGAAATACCAAATTTCTTAATAGAAGGGAAAATGTAGAAGGCACCATCAGGAAGCTTTACATCTAGGCCCATTTTAACTAGTCTATCATATATGTAATCTCTACGTGCCTTATATGATGCTACCATATCCTTAGGATCATAATCTAATGCCTTTATCATTGCATCCTGTAGAAATGTGTTTAATGCTACAATCATATATTGATGTATTTTTGCAGCTTGCTCACAAAATTCCTTTGATGCAAGCATATAACCACATCTCCATCCAGGCATTGCGTATGATTTAGAATATGATTGACATACAATGATTTGGTCCTTTAAATCCTGGAATTTAACAAATCCTACCTCGCGTGTGTTATAAACAATTTGATTATATACATCATCACATAGAATAAAGATAGGCTTATCCTTGACTAAATCATAAACATTTTGATATGATTCCTTAGTATAAATAGAACCCGTTGGATTATTAGGTGATGTTAAGATAATACACTTTGTTTTATCAGTAATTACTGAAGCTAGATTTTCCTTTGTGATTTGGAAATCATCCTTAGTTGTATCCATAGTAACAACCTTACCTTGCTTATATTCAATAATTTGACGATACATAGGATATGCTGGATTAGGAATAATTACCTCATCGCCTGGATTAAGCATTGTAAAGAAGGCACTTGTAAGTGCTTCAGTGGAACCATGAGTAATAATTACCTCATCTGGTTCATAGCTTACACCATTAATACGCTTTTCAAATTCACAAATTTTTTCTCTTAGGTTAAGGAAACCAAAAGTAGGACCATATTTCGTTTTATGAGCCTTAAGAGCTTCGATTGCTGATTCAGATATTTCATCAGGTGTGAAGAAGTCTGGCTCTCCAAGTGTAAGTATAACATTTGCCCCAACTGATT
>JAZNYN010000078.1:0-5707 GCA_045594405.1 Anaeroplasma sp. | reverse complement strand
AGGCTTATTAAAATAAGCCTTATTATAATTATACCGATTTTAAGGTCTTTAGTCAATGGAAAACAAATTGAAATATTTAATTATTAAATATTGTTTTTTGTATATGGTTTTTGGTATAATAACTATAATTGAGGTGTTTATTTATGAAAAAAACTAAAAAAATAAATTTAAAAGCTCCAAAGAGATCACTATCTACATTACTAATCATATTAGGATCAGCATTAGTAGTTTTCTTTGTAGCATGGATTATAACAAGCTATGTAAAGGTATATAATGATGAAAGCCTAAAGGTTGAGCCATTTGTAACTAATATTTCTTCTGAATATATAACAGAGGATACTAAATATATGGATGGCAAGGATTTTGATGAATTTGGTCTAGATTTCCAATGTACATCTTACGATGATAATTCTCAAAAGGTTACATTCGTTATTAAGACTTACGAAAACGACAACTATAAGGCTAAGGTTGAAAATAATGAAATCAAACTTACTTCTGACATAAAAGTTCGCGTATGCTTCACTGCTAAGCTTTCTGGTAAGGCTAATTATTCTGACGAAAAAAAAGATCATAAGCTTGCACCTTCATTAGCTGAGGCTAATTCTTATAACTATAAAAGAGAGTATACAATTTCTAATGTCGTTAATTTACCATTTAAGGTAGATGCTTTCCCATTTGATATTAAGGTTAAGGAACCAACTGCTTACGTATTTGTTAAATATAGCTATACAAAGAATGGTCAATCATACACTGACACATATGTATTGGAATATACATATGACGAATTTAATTTACTATCAGGTGGTATTATAGAATAATAAAAAGGCTTCTTGTGAAGCCTTTTATTCTTCTTGATAATCAAAATCATAGCCTAAATTTCTAAGCTTTGTTTCGATACTCTTTTTTTCTCTATTCAATATTTTTGAATTGTAGGTGATTCTTTTTAGATAGTTATATAAAGATTCAGAATATTTATCTATGTACATTGAGGTGATAACATCACCTTTTTTCTTTCTTAAATAAATATATCTTCCACTCTTGTTTTCTTTTATTTCTACTGTGCCGTCATAAGGAAGTAGGGTTAATCTAGCCATAATATCAGCACGTCTTTCTAAAAGCTCTTGAATTTTCTCCTCGTAGTCCATTTCATTACCTCCATAGCACTTTAATCAATTATAACACAAAATTAAGTATATTTTATCACTATCTTCCGCTACATTCTATTTTCTTGAACAAAAATAGATATTTTAGTACTGCTTATATCAATAAAAAGCATAGCTTTTAATTAGCTATGCTTTTTATGAGATTTAATTTCCTTTTTATTTACATACATTGCTTTATCGGCACGCTTAAATACATCATCAAACTTATAATCATTTGCAGGTAAAAACTCAGCCATTCCTCTAGCAACGTTTATTTTAATTTTACCTGTACCTACATTAATGTATTGATTAATAATACCCTCATCAAAGCTTCTTAATAAATCATCACATTTTCTATAATTATCCCCTTCTAGAATAACTGCAAATTCATCACCACCAATACGGTAGGCATTTGAATTTCTAAATGTGTTTTGAATAAATGCTGAAGCAGTAATAATTAGTTCATTTCCTTTTTCATGACCATATTCATCATTTATTTTCTTTAAATCATTTACATCGAAAATAATTAAAGCAAATTTTTTCTCATGAATATTCTTTTCAATTTGAACAGTATGATCAGTATAAGCAGTATTGTTATATAAGCCTGTTAATGAATCAGTATATGCAAGCTTATTAATAAATTCAATTTTTTCATTTAATGTATCTACAGTCTTTTGGAAGCTTCGTGATAGTAATCCAACCTCATCTAGTGATGGATGATATAGCTCAATATTAAAATCTCCAGCCTCTACCTTTTTCGCAGCATCAGTTAACTCCTTTAAAGGATGTGTAATAGATTTTGTAATAATATACATACCAAGCATTGCTATTAATATAAATACTATTATTGCATAAATCATATTTTGAAGAATGCTATGACTGTGTCCTGTAATAGCCGTTCTTTCAACACCTAAAACCAAATTCATACCATTAGCTAATGTAGCCTCTGATTCAGTGTATGTACTAGTAAGCATAGGCTTTGATGAGCCCTTTTCTAGATTGCTATGATAGATAATTTTGCCATCGGTATCAGTTAAATAAGCACTACCCTCTCCATAAACATCAATACTATTAACCGTATTAACTATAATGGAAAAATCAAGCTCCATTCCTACTACCGCAATGAATGTACCCTCATAATAAATAGGCACTGAATAGCTTATCATTTCCATATTACTATAGGAGCTTACGTAAGGCTCAACCCATACAGCCTTTTGAGCTATAATAGGATAATAATACCAGCCAGTATGTGAAATATCATCCTCACTATAAAGAGGAATCTCAGTCGGTTCATAAGTAATTAAGTTATTATCCCTTATACCATAATAAAATCCAGCCTTTGAATTTGTTAACTCGTAATTATATCTAAAATAAAATGAAGATGAGTTTTCTGTATGCATACTTGTTTGCATAAACATTTCCTTCACATAATCAGAAAATGCTTGATATTTTTCTTGACTTTCTAACACAGATAAGCCTTCAAATTCATCGTATATTGTTGACGCAACAATATTAACAGATTGCTCAATTGATTCTAAAGTATTGTTAACTATTTCCTTTTCAGCAAGACAATATTTGTCTAATATTCTATCAGAGTCATCGTCAATTACATCATGCATAGATACATGTGCAACAGATCCTAGTATTACTCCAAATATTAATAATGCACCAAATGTAAAGACTAGTAATTTAGTTTGTAATGACTTCATAAAATCACTCTCCCAAATAGACTTTCCCCCACGATTTTCTTTATAAAAATAGTATTTATCCCACATTTATATTTTACAACTTTGTTACGAGTTTTTCTATATATAAAATATAAAAAAATTATTTTTTGTAGTTTTACTCATGATTATTAGACTCCTTTTTTGTCCAACTTTATGGGTTCACTACAGGATGCAGCGAGCTTTTTACACATTCCATCAGTTGTGCATATATAGTAAATGATGAAAACGAGGATATAGAGGATTTTAAAACAGTATAATTAAAACTATAAAACTCTATAAATCTATAAGCATATCAAAACTAGGTAGCCTGTTTTTTTACCTTGCTTGCAATCTTAAAATATGCAAAATAAAACAGGAATATATAGAGACAGAATAGCAGCAATACAATCATTGGATATAATACCTTATTACCATTAACAAGATTATAGAAAATATCATAAGGCGTACCATCACCACGCATTAGGAACATATAGTTGTAATCAATAATCACATTAACCACATATGCAACAACTAAAAAGCTTAATAATATTGTAAATAAAATCCAAATATTTTCTTTTTTCATACTGATTAAATTTGCAATCATAATATATAAAGATACAAAACCAGATATACAATGAGTTATACCAGATACTACCGAATCAAATGATAATACTGGATGTGAGCCATATATATTACCAGCACCATATGTACCAGCTAATGCACCTAATATACCAAATATCATTACGAAATCTAATGCTGCTTCTCTTAATCTACCCTTAGAAAATGCTGCAATTGGTATAGTAATCAATTGAATACTACATAAGAATAATGGAAGATTATATACCCAATGTAATGGATTTTGCTCTCTAAAGCATAAAAAAATAATTTTAAATAATTCAATGCTATCTATTAGTATTGCTGAAATAATCAATACCTTATTCTTTGTTTTTTCATCCCTGTTTCTATTTTTAAGACCTAACCATATAGCCATACCAATCATTATTAAAACTAACGAGGTAACAAATACTATGTGCTGCCAAGAAAAGAAGCCCTCAGGCTCTCTTTGGTAACCACCAAAACCGAAAAATTCTCTCATAAAACTTCTCCTTATGTATAATTTCATATTACATTATATCATACATTTCGACATAAACAAGAAATTGCGAATTGTCATTCTAATAATAAAGTAATCTTTCTTCCATATAATACCAACAAGCTATATATAAAAAGCCATGTTTCCATGGCTTATCATTTAACTTGTTCTTGAATTTATAAATGAGCTTGTATAAAAAAATTAGTATTCTTAATTAAAAATCTTATCTAGATGTACATAAAGCTGCTCTGCAAGCTTAACTAATTCCTCATCACTTGTATCCTCAATTAAAAATGCAGGCTTTTCATTTTCAAATTTTTCAAGAATTTTCTCTTTCTTCTCCATTCCAAGATAAAGTGCAAATGCTAATAATGGTTCATCCTTCCCATCAATTGAACAACATACGTTTTTACCGTTTCTAAAAATCCTAATGTCTTTCATATTTAATCTCCTTAGTAATGTGTCTTTCTACCAAAAGTATACTACTTACTTGTAAAAATTTCAAGCCATCACCTTATGCCATATTAAACCCCCTAGCATTAAACTAGGGGTTATTTGAATTGAATGTTGTTCTATTAAAATATATCTATAATTAATCAATCAAAGAATAAACCTTATACTTTGCTTGCTTTTCTTCCTTAATTAATTTTTTATCAAGTAATGAATGAAGAATTTTTCTTGTAGTTGGCTCAGAAGCTTCAATAAAAGAAGAAATCTCTTTAATATTAACCTTTTCACCTTTAAAAATTTCTCCTTGATACAATAACCATAGAACATTCTTTTCTTGTTCCGATATGTCCATAGTGGATATTTTATCACTTGCTTCATTCAATTCGTTTTGTTTTATCGTTAGATAATCATATGTTTTTTCAAAACCTTTCTTTAAATGTATGCCTACATAAAAAGAAAAGCTAAGAGTCAAAGTATCTCTTAGCTAACTATCTCTATAGTGAAGGAATGATCTTAATAAACAGTCTAGCTGTAAAGATTTTTGCAGGGTCATATAAATGCCCTAATGATTTAATATAAACATTCCTTCATTACTATTTTACTATAATATTAGAAATTAAAAAACTAAGAAATTAACTCTTAGTTTTAATATACGAAAAGATAAACCAGGAGATTATCTAACTTAGGTAAACATTTGGTTTGTTTACATTCCTCTAAATAATTTTGATATGCAAGCAATCTTGCATCATCTAAATCTTTTTCTTATAACAATCTAATTATCATTAATAATCTCCTTTATTAATAATTGAATAAATATAAGTATCCTTCCAAATAGGATTACCATCTTCATCCTTCCAAAAATATATATTTTCTTTTAAATGTGCTTCCTTAATAAAACCTAATCTTTCTAAAAGAATCCATGAACTAGTATTTAACGGATCACACTCAGCATAAATTCTATGAATACCATTTGAAAATGCATTTGTAATTACTTTTAAGCAAGCCTCCTTAGCATATCCATAGCCCCAATATTTTTTATTGAAAACATAGCCTATTTCTAGAGTATTAAAATCTCTTTTTCCAAGATAAATGTTACCAATCATCTTATTATTTCCTTTTAGTACAACAGCAAGCATTTCATCTGTAGAAATCCTCCACTTTAAGTTTTCCCTAACATCTTCAATATTCATAGCCTTATATGGCTCAAATCTTACTACATCCTCATTAGATAAATATTCATATAAATCATTCAAATCATTTTCACTATATCGTCTAATTATTAATCTGTTTGTTTCCATAAAAACTCCTTATTTTAA
>JAZNYN010000077.1:0-6310 GCA_045594405.1 Anaeroplasma sp. | reverse complement strand
GAAACTTGTAATAATGCATTATGGGATTTTGTACTATATGATAAAGGAGTAACAATGATGCTAATGGGGTATAAATTCGCAGTTATTGGGATAAAATTACCAATTATTGTTTTTGTTACGAAGATAATTAATGATAGGGTTATAAAAGTATTATTTAAAGAATAATTATTAATTATAAACTTGTAAAAAAACACAAATTAGTGTAAAATGTATAAGGATTTAAAAATCCAATTTTTGAAAGGGAATTAAATATGAAAATTAGAAAAACATTATCTATTATTTTGTTAGCTTTATTTTCAGTGTTTTTATTTACATCATGTGATAAAGAAAAACCTGAAATATACGCAGTAGCATTCCAAACTAATTGTGATGAGGAATTAGAAACATTACTAGTTGAGGAAGGCTCTTACATCTCTAAGCCAATTTTACAACCTGTTGAAGGAATGGAAATTACAGGTTGGTATAAGGATGCAAGCTTCACAGATGATTGGGATTTTGCAGTAGATGCTGTTACTTGTGACATCATTTTATTTGCAAAATGGGAAGCTGTATACGAAAAGAATGAAGTTTCAATTGCAGAAGCTTTAGAAATAGCATCTAATTTAGCAGATGGCGAAAAAACTGAAATACGCTATACAATCAATGGTACTATTACATCAATTTCTAATCCACAATACGGTGCGATGATTGTTGAAGATGAAACTGGTTCAATTGAAGTTTATGGTTCTTATAGTGCTGATGGTAGCGTTGGTTATGCACAATTAGAAAATGTGCCATATGCAGGATATAAAGTAGAATTATATTGTATTTTACAAAACTTTGGTGGTAAGGCTGAGGTTTATAGTGCATGGATTATGAGCTTTGAAAAAGGCGAGATTCAATTTGTTGAGTCTGAATATGAGGTAATGACTATTGATGAAGCTAGAGAAGAAGAAACTGGTACTAAGGTTAAGTTAACTGGTGTAGTTGCTCAAATTACTTATGCAAATGGTCGTATTCCTTCAGGATTCTATTTAGTAGATAATACAAATTCTATTTATGTATATGATGGTCAATTAACTCCGAGAGTTAAGATTGGTGATAAGATCACTATTTGTGCTTCAAGAGTTAATTGGATTTTAGACAAAGAAATGGAAAGTGCAGCTAAATTTGATTATACAGGATGTATTCAAGTAGAAAATGCACACCTAATTGGAGATATTACTTCAAATCAAGCAATTGATTTATCTTGGGTTGAGGAATCAACAGTTAAAACAATTATGGATACTAATGTATCTGACAATATTACTACAACAATCTATAAGGTAAATGCATATGTAAAGAAGGCACCAGGAA
The DNA here is from genome assembly GCA_045594405.1 of Anaeroplasma sp. Lineage (GTDB taxonomy): Bacteria > Bacillota_I > Bacilli_A > Acholeplasmatales > Anaeroplasmataceae > Anaeroplasma. The sequence goes on along the minus strand of JAZNYN010000077.1, from coordinate 4,975 downwards.
ATGGTTTCATTAATTATTATATTGATGATATTGATGGTGTTACAGGTTCTTATGTATATACACAATGTAATGGTTCTGACTTTAATTGGTTAGATGTATTTGATGGTAAGATTTGTACTGTATATTTATCAGCAATAAATGCAAAATCAACTGCTGCTGGTTGTGTATGGAGATTCTTACCAATTAAGGTTGAGGATAACAATTATCAATTTGATTTAACAGAAGCTGCTGATTACGCAATTACATATCATGCAGTAAATCAATTCTTACCTTCTTATACAGGTAATCCTAATTTAGAGTTAATTACTAGTGTTTCTAATGAGGCATTAGGAATTAACAATGTAGTAGTTTCTTATTCATCAGATAATACACAAGTTCTATATTTTGAAGAGGTTGAAGGTAAGACTATTATGAAGACAAATGGTACTGGTACAGCAACAGTTACTATTACTGCTACTCTTAATGGTTATACTGCTACAAAGAATATTCAAATTGAAGTTGCTACTAATCCATTAACAGATGCTATTACAGTTGAACAAGCTATCGCTGCATCATTAAATGATGAAGTTCAAGTACATGGTATCGTTGGTCCATCTTTAGTAAATAAGGTTGGTTTCTATTTAATGGGTGATTCTGCTATTATCGCTGTTGTGACTACTAATGAAGTTATGAATACTATTGAAATTGGTCATGAGGTAGTAATTTCTGGTAAGAGAGATTATTATACAAGTGAAACTGGTGTATATGGTCAAACATGTATTACAAATGGTGCTATAGTAGCTAACTTATACGGTAATAACTCATATAATACTTCATATTTTGAAGAAACAACAGTTACTACTTTATATGGTTTAGATTACACAACTGATTTAACTACTAAAGTTTATACTGTAACTTGTTTATATAATGTATATACAACACAATATTCATCAACACCTCAATTAATGGATGAAAATGGAAACTATTTTTCATTCTATTGTAGTGGTGCTGGTCAATATCAATGGTTAACTGATGTTATGAAAAATGAAGATGGAACATATAAGACAGGTACATTTGAAATTGCAGTATGTAACTGGAATTCTAAGAAATACTATCGTGGATGTGTACTTTCTGTAACTTTAGAAGATGGTACAAAGGTATATAATAATTTAAATTTCCAATAAAAATTTATTTAATAGAAAAAAATAGAAATAATCAATAGTTTGTTTAAAAAAGAGATTATTTAAATGAGAGCTCTGTACTTTATCGTATTGGACAGAGCTTTTATTTTTTACTGAATAAACTATGTTAATTTCTTAGTTTTTCATTATTATGACTTTTTAGTAAATGAAATTAAACGTTAGAAGATAGAAATTTGAAGAATACTAGATATTATTTAGCCAGGTTTTGATAAAGTATTTAACGTTTTATATATTGAGTATGTTTAAGAATTATTAATGGACTCTCCTCACCCCAAAATAATAAGACATTAAATATTAGATACAATTGCAAAGTTCATTGAGAAGCATGCATGTCATAAAGAAGCATTTAGTTTAAAACAACCTAAAGCATTAAAAGAATATGCAGGAAACTGAGCTTCAGGATGTAGTAAGAAATCTAATTTAGTTAGTCAGTTTAGTAATGTTATACACAATCTAAATTTTCAAATAAAGCATTTAAATTGTGTTTTAGAAGAAATCGTTGATATAGCCAAGGAACTTCCAAATTTCGAAATTATCAAAAGCATTCCAGGAATAGCTGATAAATTGGCATCTAGAATATTAGCTGAAATAAGCGATATAGATAGATTCAATAATGTAAGTCAATTAGTGGCGTATGCAGGTATAGATCCAGCAATTTATCAATCAGGTCAAATGTCAGGATTACATTTAAAAATATCAAAAAGGTAACAAGAAACTACAATCATTATATGTATGTAAGGGCAGGTTCATTATGAGCCTGCCCTTTATTGCAAAATCAAACATTAATAAATTTCATTTATTATAAGCACCTATTTGTGTTCTACATGAGTTAAAGGTAGCTTATTTTCATTAGTAGAAGTTGTTTGTTAAAATTCAGGATTTTTTCTTGGTCATCCAATTTTAGTTTTACCTGTCCTTTCTCAATTATTGATAAAACTATTGTACCTTAATTTTTCATATTACTAGTAGAATAATTATATTTTGTTGCTATGCCTCTATGTGAATTTCCACCATCAAATAGTGTTGCTATTTCGATAATATTTGCATTTTTTAAACACATAAATAAATGTCTCGTAAGTCTTTTTAGATTTCTCTAGTCTAACTTACGAATGGCTCTATGACCCCTTTTTTCTATAAAAAAACATGACACCTAATTTTAGATATCATGTTAATAATTAAATGTGAAATCTTCTTGCTAATTCATCTTTTGTTTTCTTGCCAGAAAATAATAAGAACCATAGCGCAACAAGTAAAGATATAACTATACAAGAAGTGTTTACATATTGAATTTCAACCTTCTTAAGTAATATTAGAAACAATGGTGAAAGACCCCATAATCCATTTATAAAAATGTAAATTAAATTATCATGAAATTTTTTTCCTCTTTGTGCTATTTCTACAATGAGCATCATGAGAAAGTTTACAATAATTATACCAGGATAAACAAATGTCCAATATAGATTAATTAAATCTACACTTAAGCTAAACCTTAAGAATAAAAATACCAATATAGTCTCTATTGAAGTTAGAAGAGACATTATAAACATTTTACCTACTACACATTTATCTGTTCTAATTGAATAGTCAACTATTAAATAAGCATATATACATGAGAATCCTGTTATAATCCAAAAGTGATAACCTCTGAATAAGTATAACTCAAACATCACTGATACAGCAAATAAAACAAACAAACCAAAAGCTACATATTTTTTAGCTCGTTCTATATAATAATTTTTTGGTTTTACAGTTGAGAAAGCTGATGATGTGTTATCATCGATGTGTTCTAAAGTACCACCACAAAATAAGCATTTCTCTTGATTACCATCTATTTTAAGGTCACAATTTTTACAATATTTCATATGCTAACCCTCGTAATTAGTTTGGATTATAACATCCAAATTTTCTTTCTTAAAAGTATTAATAACCTCATAAATAATAGATAAGTTTTTAATCTTAGATGAGAAAATAACATTAAGCTTATCTTTTAATGTAATCATTGTTATAGATAACTTTTCACTAACATTTGCAAAGTCTACCTGATGAACATAATTATACATTTCCTCTGGTAAATCTACCTTTCCAAGATTAGAAATATCTAGAGTAACAATAGTGTCATTTGCAACCTTGTAAGCTATTTTTAATGCTAGGTTTTTAATGAATTGTGGAATTAATCTAAAGATTAAAAGCTTTTCAAAATATACATTAGCATTCATTCTTTTTTCCATTGTTTCCTTGTTTAGTTGCTCGTCAAATTGCTTGCAAGTTATTTCTAATATGTCCTCAAAGGATAAATGCTTGTGATATGTATGAACAGTTATTTTCATGTATAATGAGAAATTTCTTAGTGTATAGAAATTGAAATATTTTCTTAAATTTACAGGAACTAAAACCTTGATAGGCTTTTTAGAATTGAAGCATCCTGGTTGATTCTTATATATAGAATATATAACTAGTGCTACTACATATTGAGTAGCAGTTACATTTTTATTTCTACATACATTTAAGAAGTCATTTGTATTCATAGTTGATTTTACAAATAAATTCCAATTGTTTTGAAAAATCTCACCTTTAATTTTATATGCCTTTTCTTCCTTAAGTGGAAGCTTATTTTTCTTATCATAGCTATAGCTAAAGGCATCCATTTTTTCATACTCAGAAATTATTTTTTCAGAGAAGATTTTATTTTCTGGATTTATTGTATGACCTTGAAGTTTAAGATATTCAAATACAATAGACTTTAGGAATTCCATAGCACCTGTACCGTCAGCTAATGAATGGAAGGTTTCAAGTGTAATTCTTGTTCCAAAGTATAGTACTCTAAAGCAATATCTTGAATGTGAATTTAATTTATATTGTCCAATGATTGCGTTCTCTTTTTCAACCTTAAAATACTTGTTGTTAGCTGCAAAATAATTCCAAAATAAGCCCTTTTTAAATTTAACATTAAATGAATCAAATCTTGGTAGCAGATTATTAACAGCTTTTTCAAGTATAGTAGGGTCAACCTCCTCCTTTAAGTAGAAGGCAAGACGGAAGGTCATAGAACGAGAATCATTAGACGCAGCAGGATAAATTTTTGCTGCATTATCTAGTTTTAACCAATGGTTTCTATATTCCATGGATATGCACCCCTTATTAACTATTGTTATTATATCAAATATAATAAAAAAGTCAAAGAAAAAAGCATCGCAAATTTTTGCGATGCTTAATTAATAAGATTATAGAACCTTAGTAAGTGCGCTACCTAATGAGCAAACAGCACCTAAACCAGCACCGATAACTGAAAGAATTGCACCGAATGCAAGCTTCATATAGTCAACGCCAATGTATTCAACTAGCTTTTTAGTTGAAGAGTTATCACCTAGAATTGATGTTGTTTCAATGTTTACTGAAGCAATTGAACCTGACTTGATGATAACGATTAATGCGAATACGAATACTGCAGTAGATACTAAACCTAAAACTAATCCTAACATCTTGCTCTTACCTAAGAATAATGCTAATAATACTACGATTACTGGTAAGATAAATGCTAAAGTAATTAAGAAGTTAAAAGTTAATTTACCTGTAGATGTAACAATTACACCAAGATCAAGGTTTGTTAATTCAGCACCAAATGCTAATTGTAAACCAGTAAATGAAGATTGAACCTCACCGTCACCATTAACTACGTTAATGTTGTTTAAAAATAAACCTACTAATACGATTATTGAAGATACGATAGCTCCAAATAATAAGTATAATGAAAGCTTATTTTCTTTCTTTGCTTTTTTCTTTGCCATGGCAAAAAT
>JAZNYN010000076.1:0-3198 GCA_045594405.1 Anaeroplasma sp. | reverse complement strand
ATATCAGACCTACATAATACTCGATTAGTTAAAAACAATGATAGATTAATAGATAGGATAGATGAAGCTAATCCAGATATTATAGTAATTACGGGAGATTTAATTGATTCCTCAAATACTAATATAGATAATTCATTAGATTTTATAGATAAATTATCTAATATAACAGAAATATATTATGTTACAGGTAATCATGAAGGCTGGGTTACTGATGAGATTTATAAAGAGCTTGAAACAGGACTTAGGAAAATTAATGTTAATATATTACATAATAGAGGAACCATTATAGAAAACAGTGAAGATAAAATATCTATTACAGGAATAGATGATCCTGATTATGGTATAGGTGCGTCAAGTTTAGGTGTTTTGGGTTTAAACAGCTTATCTTCATTTGAAGGTTTTAATATATTACTTTCTCATAGACCTGAAGAGTTTGATATTTATGCAAATTCAAAATATGATTTAGTACTTACTGGTCATGCTCATGGTGGACAAGTGAGAATACCTTTTATTGGTGGATTAGTAGCACCGAATCAAGGATTGTTTCCAGAGTATGATTCAGGCATATTTACTTCAAATAATACAACAATGGTTGTATCTCGTGGGATAGGTAATAGCATCATTAAATTACGTGTTAATAATAGACCAGAAATTGTTTTAATCGAGCTAAGTAAATAAATAATAAATAGTTTCTTTTGAAGCTATTTTTATTGCTTTTTAGGTTGGTTTTTGATATTATAATATAGTACTAGAAATAGAGGTGTTTTTATGGCTAATTATCAAGATTTAGCAAATTTAATCTTCCCTGATATTACTGATACTATCGAGGATTTAGAAAAGAGATTTCCAAAAAGAAATCTAGAAGAGGGTGCTATGGTTACACGCTTCGCACCATCTCCAACAGGCTTCCTTCATACAGGTAGCTTATTCACATCATTAGTATCATGCCGCTTTGCAAAGCAAACAAATGGTGTATTTTATATCAGATTAGAGGATACAGATACAAAGCGTGAGATTGCAGGTTCTGGTGAATCATTAATTGAGCAATTAAAGGTATTTGATGTTATTCCTGATGAAGGATATTTTTCTGATACTAAGGAAATAGGTCAATATGGACCATATAAGCAAAGCCAAAGAGCTGATATCTACAAGACTGTGATTAAGCATTTAATTTCAGTTGACAGAGCTTACCCTTGCTTTGCAACACAAGAAGAACTAGCAGCTTTACGTCAAACACAAGAAGCTAATAAGGAAATTCCAGGTTACTATGGAAAGTATGCTAAATATCGTGGACTTACTCCAGATGAATATATTGAAAAGATTAATTCAGGTGCTCCATACATTATCCGCTTTAAGTCTATGGGTGATCATAATAATAAGGTTGCATATCATGATGAAATTAGAGGCGATTTAGAGCTTACTGAAAATGATCAAGATATCGTTATCTTAAAAGGTGATGGTCTTCCAACATACCATTTTGCTCACTTAGTAGATGATCACTTCATGCACACTACACATGTAACTCGTGGTGAGGAATGGTTATCTTCAGTACCTATACACATTGAGCTTTTCGCAACTATGGGCTGGGAGCGTCCTAAATATGCTCACCTTCCAGTTATTATGAAGGTAGAAAATGGGAACAGAAGAAAGCTATCAAAAAGAAAGGATGAGGAGGCTGCAGTTTCTTACTTCCTTGAACAAGGCTATCCTAAGTACGGCTTTATTGAATATCTTTTAACTATTGCAAATTCTAACTACGAGGCTTGGAGAGATCAAAACATGGATAAAAGCTGTTATGATTTCAAGCTTTCATTTGATCATATGTCTTTAGATGGTGCATTATTTGATATCGCAAAGGTTCAAAATATTTCTAAGGAAAGAATGGCATATCGTAAGGCTACAGATTTAATTGAAGAGGTTAAGGAATGGGCTAAGCAATATGATGAAAAGTTCTATAATTACATTATTCGTGATGAAGAATATTTCTTATCAATCTTAAATATCGAAAGAAATAAAGAAAAGCCACGTAAGGATTATGCTAAGTATTCTGACATCTATCCAATCGTATCATTCTTCTTTGATGAGGAATATGCATTAGTAGATAAGACTAATTTAGAATGGAATCCTTTAATGTCTCATGAGGAAATCAAGGCTGTATTAAATGATTATGCAGCAAATATGGATTTATCATTAGATGAGGAAAGCTGGTTTAATTCAATTAAGGAGCTAGCAGTACGTCATGGTTTTGCAGATAATGTTAAGGAATGGAAGAAAAATAAGGAAGCATTCAAGGGTCACGTTGGTGATATCTCTGAATTCCTTCGTATTGCATTATCAGGCAGAAGAAATTCTCCAAATCTATATTATGTAATTCAAATATTAGGTGCTGAAAAGGTTAGAACAAGAATTTCTGAAATTATCAGCAATTTATAACTTGAATTTATAAAACAAAAGTGATAAGATATAAATGCTCTCGAAAGAAAGCATTTATAATGGCCTGTTGGTGAAACGGTTAACACACCGCCCTCTCAAGGCGGCATTCATGGGTTCGAACCCCATACAGGTCACCATATAAGATTACTAATCTTGATACAATATAAAGTATCGAGATTTTTTCTTTTTATAGAGGTTTAAATCCCATCGTTACGCCTTTTATTTGCCCTGTGTGGGCTTTTTTTCTTTTTAATATAGTTTTCGAAAATGATTGATTTGTGCGGTTGCGTCTTACGGTGCAGCCGCATTTTTTTGCCGTTTGAAGATAAAATTCAACGGACATTCGAGGTTACGGCTACGCCATTACCTCTCTGTCACTACGTGACATCTCTCCTAATAGGAGAGTCTCACCTGTCCCTACAATGTAAAATTACAACCTTCTAATATGGAATCCACCGTCAACATCAACCGACTGACCTGTAACGTAGGGTAGTGTACCGTTGCAGAGGGTCCATACTGCACTTGCAATATCTTCGGGTTTACCCCAACGTTTAATGGGAAGTAAACCGCCTTCAATAAGCGTATCGTATTTAGCCTTAACCTTATCGGTCATACCCGTAGCAATAATACCGGGGCGGATTTCGTTAACCATTATACCATATTCGGCAAGACGGTCTGCAAAAAGGGTGGTAATCATGGTAACACCCGCTTTGGAAATGCAGTATTCGCCTCTGGATACAGAACTGGTATAACCCGACATTGAAG
>JAZNYN010000075.1:0-3403 GCA_045594405.1 Anaeroplasma sp. | reverse complement strand
AATATTTAATTACAAAGTTATTATTCTTATTAAAGCCATCATGATTAATTTCTATCTCAATTAAATTACGATAATAATTTGTTCCATATTTAGCTTCAATATAATCAGGCATATCTAAATCAATATTGTAATATAAATATTCTAATAGACTAAATACATTATCAACATTATAAGAGGATAAAGAAATATATTCATTTGCTGAATAAAGAGCAGGTAATCTATATGCTTCACCAGTATATTCAAAGCTTAAATCCTTTGATGATACAAAAATCTCTAATGGACAAACTGTGAATTTAGCCTCAATAGAATCAACCATAAAGTAACTTGTTACGTCCTCATTGCTAGAATTAAATACATTGAACTCTATTACATCATAGTAGCTTCCAACGTCACTATATCTATAATCCGGAACTATTGCCTCAACAGTATAGCCTAATGCTTCAAACGTTGATGCTTTTTGTTCTGAAACTATATCATAAAAGCTAATAGTATTATCATACTTATTATTATCAATACCAAATGTTACATCATCAAATACCATGCTAGAATTTACTAAGCATTCAGTAATAGTTGCAACACCATTTTCTTCATGAATCTTATAATATTCAGTTACATCATTACCATTTGCATCATATATTATTAACTCTTGAATACTAGTTCTAATATTTGTTCCCACGTTTACGCTATTTGAAATTGATCTAGCAGTATATGTGTGTCCATCTACTAAAGCCATTTCAATAATGCTTGGATTTAATTCGCTATCAACCTTAACAAAGTCTATACTTGAAACACTAATTGGTAATCCTGTAAATTCAGTCTCTATAGCTGTAGGTGCTGCTGAAATATTACGTTTTGTAATAGTTAATTTACCAGTGTCCTCCTCTAGATACTTGATAATGAAGTTATTATCCTTATTAAATCCATCATACTCAAATGATACATTAATTAGGTTTCTATAATAGCTACCTGGAGCTGTTGGATTAGCGTAGCTTGGCATTGTTAAATTAATCTTATAGTCTAAGCTTCTAAGTAATTCAAATACGTTATCCTCAGCCTCTGATACTAATTCAACATAACTTGCTGCATTATAATCAGCTGGCAATTGATAGCCACAACCTGTATATTCAAATTCAAAATCTGGGGTTACAACACGAATTTCAAGTGGATTAACTGTGAATGTTGCATTTATAGTGCTACTTGAGAAATTATTTATAACACTATTGCCAGCCTTGTTTTTTATATCAAAGCTAACTACTTTTTTATAAGTACCTGCATCAGTAAACTCAAAGCTTTGTCCTGAGCTAATCTCAATTTCATATCCTAAATCAGATAATGCTTTGGCTTTTTCCTTTGGTAAAATATCATCAAAGTCTATTGAAACATTTTGAGCTCCACCATTAAATGTTAAAGCATCTGCGATATATTCCTTATTGACTTGACATTTTGTAATAGTAACCTCACCTTCATTTTCAGTAATATCATAATAATGTGTTACATCATTACCTATAGCATCAAAGATACTAATACTTTCAATTACTGTTATGGCAGAAAGGCTAACGCCGATTGCTTGACTTAATGCCTTAGCAGAATATGTATGGTTATATACTAATGCGTAATTTTCCAAATCAACTGTACCGTCTTCGTAAAGCTTATTAAATGAAAAATCACTAACTGATATATAATTACCGGTATATTCACTTGTTAGGCTATTAGGTGTTGCTGAAATCTTACGCTTAGTGATTGTTACCTCACCAACACCGCCTTGATATATTAAATTAAAGTTAGAGCTTTTGTCATATACATCCTTCATGAATACTATATCAACGATATTATGATATACCTGATTTTCTTCATTAGGTGTGATATAATTTGGAGTTTTCACCTCAATTGAATATCCTAAATTATTCAATAGCTCATATAGGTCTCCACTAATATTACTTGCATTTAAATATGAAAGTGAAATTATGGTTTCATATTCACTAGAATTAATAGTATATGGATTACCTGTATATTCAAACTCTACATCATCTGTAGAAATATATACATCTAGTGGCTTAACCGCAACAATTACATCTACTGATGAATTGCTGAAGTTAGAGGTCATATCACTTCCTAAGCTATCCTTAATAACATACTTAACGTTATATTCATATGTGCCAGCATCAGTTAATTCAAACTCTTGGCTTTCTACTAGGCTAACATAATATCCTAATTCACTAAGAGCTCTTGCTTTGTTTACTGGTAATATATCTTCAAGTAAAAGTGTAATTGAATTATTACTACCACTATATGTAAATGAATCTAGCTTAATATCATCATCAACCTGACACTCAGTAATTGTAGTAATACCAATTTCTCTTACAATAATTTCATAATTATGTGTACAATCCTCACCATCATTTGTAATTGAGACTGTTGTTGTATCTATTAAGCTTACTCTACTACCTACACTATTAATGAAATTTTCTGAATCAAATTCATAGTCTATTTGATGGCCATCTAATAAGCCCAAAACTGATGAATGATTAGGATAATCCTTTGGATTTAAAACCTTACCATCAAATTCCTTAGACATTGATAGGGTTGTGATTGTAACTGGCTTTTTTGTTATAGTTAATTCAGCTTGAGTATTGTCATAAGCTATTTTATAATTTTCAGTTACATCTATTCCTAATCCATCATAGATTTCAGCTATCATTTCTCCATATACAACATCCTCGCCCTTAGATACATCTGTTACAGATACTGTATAATTTGGAACAATAGAATGACTTGGTGCTAAGCTGCCATCAGAAACACTAAAGTTCTTTGTAGTTAAAGGAGTTCCATCATATTGCTTTGAAGCTCTATCTAGCTTAATAGTAATCTCTCTTTTAGTGATTGTTACTGTAGAAGGAATTACCTCAATCGAATATTTACTTGTCACATTGCTGCCATCTTCATCAAAAATCTCAATTGTAGCACTAACCTCAGATGAACCTACATTTGTTCTAGAACCTACAAATGTTGGCACTGCATAATGGTCTTCATTGATAAAAGTTCCATCTACTGAAATTTCTTTTGCAGTATGCTCATAACCATCATATTCATATCTTGCATCAAGAACTGTAACAACAAGCTCTTGACCTGATGTCTGAATAACTCCTCCTGCAACTAGACCAAAATATGCGCCCACTGCGGATAAAACACATGAGATTATTATACCTAATATTATTACTGGCGCTTTGATTTTAGACATATTGATCAACTCCTTCTAAAGGTGATTATACGTTTTGTTCTATCGTACGAATTGTTTCCTTACATAATTCCATCTTGTCGATTCCAAATAAATCGTCAAGGTAATTACACAATGCCTCGGCTTGTGCTCTTACATATACTGGATTCTTACTTTCTAGCTTTCTTA
>JAZNYN010000074.1:0-9222 GCA_045594405.1 Anaeroplasma sp. | reverse complement strand
GGGCATGAGAAACAGGCTCACCGGTAACGATACCGAAAGCCTTTGCTGAAATGGATTTTGCCAGGACAATGCCTCTGCGGCTGGCACCATTTAATATCGTAGTGGTACAATCCTCATGAGATAAAATAGGAAATTGTCCGTATTCATCCTTGATGATATATTTTTTTGTTTTACATTTTCCACACAAGCCCATTGGCTTTAATGGACAATATTTAGTAAATAGCATATCTGCCTTACCATATACAATCATTTCAAGGTTAGGGTTTTGTCCCACCTTCTTATTAAATGAATTAACAATATCATCTATCTGAGATTTGTTAATTTCATGAGAAATACAAATCCTTTTTGCCCCTAAACTATGTAGGGTATAAACAGCCTCTGAGTTTACTACGTTTAATGAAAAGTCAGTAGTAAAGCTTTGGTTATTAGTCATAGCAGCATAAATACCACCATAACCACCTATTAGCATATCATCATCGGTCATTTTATCGTAATTAACCTGGTTGCGTCTAATAACGTTATCCTTGTAATAAATTACTCCAATACCAGCATCCTTAGCAGCGTTGTATTGTTCTAGGGTATTGCAATAAACAGATAGCTGCTTTGAATCAGCAACCACATTAAGTGGTTGGAACTCCTTATTTTTATATTCTGGAAGTGTTCTTTCCTTTAATCTTTCTTTATTTAGAAGCTCAATGCCATTTCTGCGAAGCTCGTTTAATTTTCCTGATGGAATAAAGCAATCCTCCACCATAAACTCTACATCATTAAGCTCATAAACAGTATCTCCAAGTCTAGAAAGCTGCTTAACAAATTGTTCTTTATTTGTAGGATTATTAAGTGCTTTATCTAATACAAAATCTGATTCAATATAGACAGAAGTATTATCTGCAGCAAACGTAACTGATAACTTTGAACCAACGCTACCATACGCACTTATATCTAATGGTATTTTTTTAAATACTCTAGGGTATGTTTGTTCAAGCTCGTTGTGGTACTTAATATCCTTAGTTTTGTAGACAATATCACCTACACTAAGCTTTTCCTTAATATTGATATAGCAATAGCTTTTAGATGAATTAATCAAATTACCATTAGCATCATAAATTCTACTTACTGTTAGGTTAACATCCTCACCATTGTGATCAATTCGGATAATATCGCCCTGGTTAAGCTCTTCAATTAGCTTTATTTCATATCCGACATTTGTTTTTTTGGTGATTTTTCCGATTTCAAAACCAAAATTGTTTGGTTTTAGAATATTTGTAATATCTTTTTTGTCTTCGCCAAAAATATATCCCTTTGTATATGTTCTATTAAAGGTTTTTGTTAAATCCTTGTTAATCTTAATTTTGTCAGCCTTTTTATTATCTAAAAGCTCACGGTATGCTTTAACAACGTTTGCAACATATACGCTTTCTTTCATTCTACCTTCAATTTTTAAGGAATCTATATCCTTTAATTCGTCGATTCTATATGATGTGTTTAAATCCTTCATTGAAAGAATATATGATTTAGGATATGTAATATTATCTGTTGTATCAATAAGCTCATATTCCTTTCGGCAAGAACCAACACATCTACCTCTATTACCGCTTCTATAGCCAATTAGGCCAGACATAAGGCAATTTCCTGAGTATGATACACATAAGGCACCATGAATAAATATCTCTATCGGCATTTTAGACAGCTTCTTTATTTCTTTAACTTTTTCGATAGGGACCTCTCTAGAAAGAACAACACGTTTTGCCTTAAGCTTTTTTAATAAAAGTGTTCCCTCTAGGTCGTCAATACCCATTTGAGTAGAAGCATGAGCTTCTAAATCAGGATAATTTTCAACAATATGATTTAGTAAGGCAAGGTCTTGAACAATTACGCCATCAACACCTGCAAGATATATTTCTTTAATTTGGTTGTATGCATCCTCAAGCTCGTTATCAAAAATAATTGTGTTCATAGTTACATAGATTTTGACATTTCTTAAATGAGCATATACGACAGCCTTATTCAAATCCTCAATAGAAAAATTATTTGCATAAGCACGTGCGCCGTATTTATTTAATCCTAGATAAATTGCATTTGCGCCGTTTGATATTGCAGCTTCTAATGCTTCAAAATTTCCAGCAGGAGCTAGTAGTTCAGTCATAATAATCACCATTAGGATTATAGCATAAAAATCGGTACATTATATAATAAAATTACATTTTATTTAATAATAACCTTGACTTAATTAAAATTAATGGTATATTAAAAAAGTAAAGCGTTTACATTACGTACGCGCTAACATAAGGAGGGTGCTTTATGCGAAAATTAAAAAAATTAGGCATTTTAGCGGTTGGCTTCGGAATTGTTGCAGGTTTAGCTGCATGCGAAGAACAACCAAACTATCCGTTAATTGATATGACGGAGGATATTGTTGTTGATGATTTTGAGCTTCAATCAATTATTATCGACACAACAAATGCAAAGACAAACTTTTATTTAGGAGATGAATTTACTTCTGAGGGTATTGTTGTTAAAGCAACATATTCTCGTCCAATAAATTCTGAAGAAACAGAAGAAAAAGAAGTTATTTGCGATAGATATACTGTTAATTCTGATTTTGTAAAAATGGGAGAAACAGGAACATATACAGTAACTGTTACATATCGTGATGGTATTGCAAAGGCAAGCAATACATATTACGTTCACGTAAGATCATCATTCTTACCTTCAAGTGGTGTTGAATACCTAGCTGGTATTGAATCATCAGTTAAGCGCATTGAGGTTACTCAAGGACAAGAGTTCAAGCTACCAACAACAACTATCACTGCAACTTATATGAAGGGTGAAGATATCACTAGAACTACAACAGTACCTAACGCTGCATTAACTATTGACTCAAGCTCAGTTAATACAAACAAGAAGGGTACTTATACAATCACTTACACATTAAAGAGCAAGGTTACAGTTAATGGTGTTGAACATGAATTCTATGAAAGTACATTTATTATTGTAGATGTATTAAATGCAGTAGAGTCTATTTCATTTAAGGAAGGTACATTAACTCAAGCTGCATCTGTTAAGGGCTTAGATTTCTCTGACTGGAAATTCACGCTAGACTTAGAAATCGGCGATAATATGGTTATTCCATTTGATGAAGAAACATTTACAATCACCGGTGTTAATACATTAGTAGCTGGTACTTATGATTGTGTTGTTACTTATGAAGATGCTGAGGATAAGGTTAAGACTAATGTAACTGTGACTATTACAGAGCCACAAAATGAGGCAATCGTCCAATTATTATCATTTGGCGACGTTGCAATGGGTGTAACATCAAGAACTAGATTCGGTGAAGGATACTATTTCTATGGTGGTCCTAATACAGACGTTGAAGTTAAGTCTAAGGAAGCTGATGGTTTAACATTTAACACTCGTTTCAAACTAAATGGTGCTGGTTCAACAGCAAATAGATTCTTTGAGGTTTATATGCCAAATGCTGGTACAATCGTTCTTTACTACGAGACAAGCTCAGTTGGTACTGAAAGAATCTTAAACTTCATGGATTCATCTGGTTCAGTTATTGATCAATATGCAACTGCAACATCTCCAGCTAAGGCTGTTATTGATGTTAATGAGGGCGGTACATATTACTTTGCTTCTCAAAGTGGTGGTATGAACATTTGGGCATGTATTATTGCATACGAATTAGAAGGTGCAGTAGAGCCTACTCCTTCTGCAATCACTGGTTTAAAGATTGAAGAAGGCTATGTTTCTAAATTTATCCAAAATGGTAGCAACGCTGCTATCGATTCATGGCAATTTGTTGCAAGCTATGAAGATAATACTAGTGAGGTATTAACTGTAGCTTCTGACAAGATTTCAATTGATCCAATCGATTTAACTACAGTAGGTAATAAGCAAGTTAAGGTTACATTCGATGATAACAATACAACTAAGGAAATTATGGTTGATTATGTTGTTACTGATGTTACATTATCTAGCTTAGAATTTGTAAGTGGTTCAACTACTCAAAGATCAACTTATGGTACATTCAATGTTTCAGACTTTGTATTAAAGGCTAACTATAGTGATAATTCTTCAGTTGACTTAACTGCAGCATCTAAGGGCTTAACATTCGAAGCTGATGCATTAACAATTGGAACTAAGGATATGACAATTACATATGTTGATGAGGCATTACAAACTGTATCAACAACAGTTTCAATCACTACAATTCCTATGTCTTCATCAAATATGGTATTAAATCCAACATTAATTGATAAGTCATTATTCAAGACTACAACTGGTGACCCAGTTTATAATAACCTAGATGGATTTATCGTTCCATCTGCAAATGATGAAACAACTGGTAGCAAGAACGCATTAATTGAAGATAACAAGAAGACAATTAATGGTTTAGACTTCGGTACAAGAATCAGCTTAAAGACTTTAGGTAATAAGGATCATAACAGCATTAAGTTCACTACAACTGCTGCTGCTAAGCTAGTTATCTATGGTTCATCAAGCCAAGATTTAGGTAAGTACATCTTTGTAAGTAAGGATGCATCTAACGTTTATAACAACTACAAGGTATTAGCAACTAAGACAAACCAAGTGTTTGAGTTTAATTTACCTGAAGCTGGTGATTATTATATCCTAGCTGATAATGCTGCTTATATCTTCTTAGTAGCTGTTGAATATGATTATAAAGCAACAACAAGCTCAGCTACTCCTTCATCAATGGATGTTTATTCTCCAATTCCTGTTGAGGGTGAGGTAAGCGTAGAAAAGACTAATGAAGCTGAAAATGTATTTGAAGATTTCTACTTCTTAGTTAAGTATTCTGATGGTTCATTTGCATATGTAAAATCTGAACAAGTTACAATAAACGGTAATGTTGATTCTACAACTGTAGGTATTTATAACGTTACTGCAACATATAACGGAGCAACTGCAGCATTCAAGGTTTCAGTTGTTGACGAGGCTTAAGGAGGTAAATGGGAATGAAAAAATTTAAGAAAATATTAATGGCTTTACCTCTTGCGTTATTCGCTTTAGTAGCTTTTACAAGCTGTGAGGGTGAAGTAGATAACAAAACATATATTTATGTATCACCAGATGCATCAGCTTCTGGTACTGGTGAAAAGACTAATCCTATGCAATTTGATAAGGCTGTAGTTCAAGCTGCACCAGACGTTTGTTATTTATTAGAAGATGGTGTTTATAACTTTAAGTTAAGAATTAACATCTTTAAGGATGGTGCTCCTAACCATTATGTTACTGTTAAAAAGGCTAACGAAAATGGTAGTGTAGTATTTGATTTCTCTGAAATGAAATTTGATAGTACAAACAGAGGTATTCAATTATATGCTGACTTCTGGCATTTTGATGGTATTGACATTAGAGGTGCTGGTGATAACGGTTTATATATTTCAGGTAGCTATAATATTATTGAAAACTGCCAATTCTATGATAACCGTGACTCAGGCTTACAATTAGGCCGTGCTTATTCATCAGATTCTACAATTGATTCTTGGCCACACTATAACCTAGTTAAGAACTGTACTGCTTATGCAAACTTTGATGATGAAACTTATGGTGAAAATGCCGATGGTTTCGCAGCTAAGCTAACAGTTGGTTATGGTAATGTATTTGATGGCTGTATCGCATATCGTAATTCAGATGACGGTTGGGATTTATATGCTAAAGAGGATTCTGGTAACATTGGTACTGTAATTATTAACAACTGCGTATCTTTTGAAAATGGTTATTTACCATATAAGATTGAACGTGAAGGAACAAGAGAAGACGGCTCTACATACACTTATATGTCATACAACACTTTAAATGGTGATGGTATCGGCTTTAAGCTAGGTGGTTCATCAATGCAAGGTGACGTTATTATCACTAACTCAGTTGCATTCAACAACAAGCTACATGGTATTTCAGATAACTCTAACCCTGGTGTTATTTCAGTTAAGAACTGTACAGCATTCAACAACTGTATCGGTTTAGATGAAGATGGTAAGGTTTTAGAGCGTGGTATTGCTGAATCAGCAAACAAGTCAAACAACATCGACTTAGCTCGTAACGAAAACAGCTATAACAATTACTATGGTATCGTTTCTTATGTAAACAACCAAGCAAACTTCGATGCTCAAGGTGAAAACGTATATAACGAAGATTATTACCGTGGTAGCTGTGCTTATTCAATTTTCCAAACAGAATATAATGACGGTGAAATTTACCGTGCATTCTATGATTATACAGATGCATCAATTTATCAAGCTCCATTATTAGATGCTGCATTTAGTAAGGGTGATATTTATGAGGGTATGAATGATGCATGCTTCGCTGACCTTGATCCAATTAACGCAATTTGTGATACAAGAGCAGATCTAGTAGATTTATTACATTATCATTACGATTATAGAAATGATGATATGTCAATCAACATGGGCGATAAGCTAAAGATTGTTGGTCAAAACCTATTAACATTTGCTAATGGAAAGCCAATCGGTCATAATTTATCTAAGTCTTCATATGATCAATATGAGCATACTCAAATGCCAGATTTAACAAAGTGTACTACACGTGATGAGGTTAAGGTAGAGGCTGCAAAGAACTTCTTAGAGGTATTATGTAATACAGATGCTTGTTACCAAGATTTTGAAATTGCTAAGAGAATTTTAGGTTGTGAAATTACTTGGGAATCTAACAATACAGATGTTATTAATATTAACCCTGAAGAAGAGGTTTCTGGTTCAATTTCAGTATTCGTTACTGCTTTAGTTACAACTCCAAGTACTGATACTAACGTTAAGCTAACTGCAACAATTACTTGTGGTGATGCTGTATCTACTAAGGATTTCAATATTAATGTAAGAGCTCGTAAGCAAACTTTAGGTCAAATCGTAAATGATGGTTCTTCATCAATCAGAGTTAATAAGTTTGAAGAATATGTAGTTCCACACATTTATGCAACAGATGCATCTTCATGTACTGGTTCTCCACTTTCTCCAAATCTATATGATATTTCATACAAATTTGAATATGCTTCTGACCGTAACTCTAGATTCTATGATGTTTCAGGTGTTTATTCATCAGTATCAGGTGTATATAAGGTAACAGCAACAGTTACATCTAAGATTCCTACAGATAATGGTAAGAGCGATTCGACAGTATATTATGTATACATCGTTGATAAGGATTGTGATATTGACTTCATTAATCAAGAAAATCAATTTGCTTTAATTAAGGATGGCTTCTCAGTATCTGGTGAGGTTTCTAACATTTTAGGTACTGTTTATGCAGTTGCTTCTCCAATTGAATTAACATTAACAGCTGAGGATTTAATGAATCACGCAAATGTTCAATCATTCGCTATTGAAGAGGATAACATTACAGCTAACTTTATCGCAGATAACAACGCATCTCAACCTTACTATGTTTATTATGTGGTTTCTAACTATAACCAAACTAAGGTAAGCAAGGTTTATAACCAATTTGTTGATGTTGCAGAAATTTCTACAAAGGAAGAGTTTGTATCATTAGCTACAACAGGTAAGATTACTGGTCATGCTTCAGGTGAAAATATCATCTACAGCTTAACTTGTGATTTAGATTTTGCTGACTATACTTGGGAAATTCCAAGCTCTGTTGGAAACTTCGGTTCATTATTCAATGGTAATAACCATACAATTTCTAATATCTCTATTTATGGTAGTGGTACAAAGAATATTAACGTTTTCTATAAGCTTCAAAGCGGTACAATTATGAATGTTAAGTTTGATAACATTTCTATTGAAAATATCAACATTACAAATGGTAAGCAAGTTGGTATTATTGGTGAAATGCAAGGCGGCTATGTTCATAACGTTCATGTTTCAAACATTAATGCTTTTGGTAAAGAGGGTGTTGGTGGTATCATTGGTGCTGTTACAGGTGCTGTAAATTATATTTCTCAATGCTCATTTGATAACACTCATATTTCTGAAAATGAAGCAACTAAGGATTATAAGCTATCAGTTAAGAACAAGTATGTTGGTGGTATCGTTGGTAATGCTCAAAAGAATTCAGATCAAGATAAGCTAGAATTACACATCGAAAACTGTATCGCAATTGGTACAATTGGTGATGGTGAGGATGCTGCTGGTAACACAGGTGGTATCATTGGTCGTGTTAAGAACGAAACTACTGGTTATAAGACTTACATCGATAAGTGCTATTATAAGGGCTACATTATCGCAACTGGTCAATATAACGCAGGTATTTTAGGTGACTTAGATAACGGTTCTGGTTACTGTGCAATCACTAACTGTTATTCTGAACCAATCTTCATCTATGGCGGTGTAACTTTAGATGCTCGTAAGGCAGACGTTGATTATGAAGAGGTTCAAGTTTATGCTCATAAGAACTCTAACCCAATCATTGGTCGTGCTGTATTACTTGCAGAGGTTGGTCTTTATGAATGTGCAAACAACTTCGGTACTTGGGCAGAATATTATTCTAAGTCTGCTAAGTCAGTTGGTTTCTGCTTCATGTCAGTTTATGGTGTAGATTGGAATCCTAATGCTGCATTCTTCAAATCAGTTCTAAAGTTTGATATGCAAAACGTTTGGGATTGGGATGCAACAACAGGCGCTCCAACATTAAGATAATTTTATAGACAATAAACCCCAATGTTAGAGTAATACTCTATACATCGGGGTTTTTTCTTTTAACGGAAATTTGCTTATATTAATCATATATGTTAAAATAGGCATAAACTTTTAGTTGAAAAGAAAAGAGGAAATTTATGAAAAACAAAAAAATGTTATTTGGACTTATTGCACTTATAGGTGTATTTGCAATTACATCTTGTAAAAAGGTAGAGGTTCAATATGGCGTTACATTTAACACAAATGGTGGTAATGCTGTAGCGATGCAAATTATTAATGAGGGTGATTTAGTGGATGTTCCTGCTAATCCGACATATAATGAGCATTATGTATTTGCAGGATGGTATACGGATTCGTCACTTACTAATGAATTTAATTTTAGTATGAAAATTACATCTGATATAACATTATACGCAAAATGGGTATTAATAGAATATACAATCAAGTTCCAATCAAATGGAGGAACTTCAGTTGCTGATATTAAGGTGGGCTCAGGAAATAAAGCATCTGCACCGATATATGATAAGTCTCTGCCCAGAACATAGCCGACGAAAGAAGGAAAGATACAACCTCTGTC
>JAZNYN010000073.1:0-5537 GCA_045594405.1 Anaeroplasma sp. | reverse complement strand
TTAAGAACCTCTAGAAGCTCATCCTTTGATATTTCTATTAGATTTTCGTAAAAAGATGTTTCTTGATATTTATTTGCATTAACTATTTCAGAAAACAAACCATACAATTTATCAAAATTTAAGGTTTCTATTAATTCGAAGTAATTAATCAAATGCTTATATGTTAAATGAACAGTCGGCATATTTCCCTTTACTAAAACTAAATTAAATAGCATAAGTGATATTATAATTCGAGTCTCACAATCATATTCATCTAACAAAAGATACGCATAATTATGAAAATTAGTTGCGTTTAAAACTGTATTTTTAGAATTGCATAAAAATAGCTTTGAGCTTAATTCAGTTAAAATAAGCTCGCTTAGCTCTTTTTCTGAAGCCAAATACAAAAATCGCTTAAATAAGCTCGTTGTAAATATCATTTTACGGTTTGATAATAAAAATATATATGCATCATAATACATTTTTGAGGCATTTCGAAAGATTATAGTGTATAACAATAGTGGTTATTTAAATAAACAACTATTTTTGCCTAATGAATGAATTATTCGGGGTGTTTTATTCAATAATGCTACAAGGGAGGCTTTAGGTTTCATACCTGAAGCTTTTTTGTATACTAAAAAAACACTATCCATTTTCACAGATAGTGTTTACTAATTAATATCTCATTAATGCGTATAGCTTCTTACCACGACGTAGAACAATGAATCTACCTTCGATAGCTAAATCCTTTGAAAGAACATAAGCCTCATCAGTAACCTTTTCACCATTTACTAGGGCAGCACCATTCTTAATAAATTCTCTAGCTTCTCTCTTTGATGATGCTAGCTTAGCTTCGATTAATGCATCAACTAAAGTAATTTCCTTACCCTCAATTGACGGAAGCTCGTTAAAGCCCATTTCAATTTCATCTGCAGTTAATTCCTTGATATTACCAGAGAATAATGCTTGAGAAATCTTAATAGCTTGATTATATGCTTCCTCACCATGAAGGAATGTAATTACAGAATGAGCTAATGCCTTGTGTGCTTCTCTTAAATGTGGTTGAGTATTATTCTTTTCCTCTAATTCCTCGATTTCTTCCTTTGATAAGAATGTTAAGAACTTTAGGTAATCAATAACCTTTGAATCCTCAGAGTTAATAAAGAATTGATACATTTCATATGCTGAGGTTTGATTGATATCTAGCCATACAGCCTTTCCGTTTGTCTTACCAAACTTAGAACCGTCACTCTTAGTTAAAAGTGGCATAGTAAATGCATACACTTCCTTTTGCTCTTTCTTTCTACATAATTCAATACCAGCAGTGATGTTACCCCATTGATCTTGACCTGCAACCTGAAGTGTTACATTCTTATGCTTGTTTAAATACCAGAAATCTAAAGCTTGCATAATCATATATGAAAATTCAGTATATGTAATACCTTGGTCTAATCGACGCGCAACGATATCCTTATTTAGCATATAATTTACATTAAAGAACTTACCAAAATCTCTTAAGAAATCAATAAAATTAATGTCCTTACTCCAGTCATAGTTATTCACAACCTCGCAGCCAAATAAATTAGTAAGCTGCTTCTTTAGACACTCAAAGTTATGATCTACTGTTTCCTTAGTAATCATAGGACGCTCGCTATCTGGCTTAGGGTCACCAATTAAGCCTGTTGCTCCACCTACAAGCACGATTGGATTATGACCTGCATCCTTTAATCTCTTACAAATTAAGAAGCTTGAAAAATGACCAATGTGAAGTGAATCACCAGTTGGATCTGTACCAATGTAGAAAGTCATTCCTCCTTGATTTAATTTGTCTCTTAATGATGGATCAGATACATCCTTAATTAATCCTCTCCATTCTAATTCTTCATAAATACCCATAATTATAATCTCCTTTTCTCTCCTAGTATTTAAATATAAAAGTCCTTAGATTTCTCTAAGGACGAAATAATCGCGGTACCACCTTAGTTCTAGATTTCTCTAGCACTCATTTAAAAGTTTTCTCCTAAAGTGTAATTCACTATATACTAGCCTACGTACTTTCACCTACCGTACGCTCTCTAAAAAACCATGTATTAGTTACTAAGCTTTAATCATCGAAATATTAATGTGATTTTCTCATCATTACAGAGTGTGGAAGAATAACCTTATTGTTTTCTACCTCTTCGTGCTTCATGAATTTAGTTAATAAACGCATAGAAACAGCACCTATATCATACACCGGAGTATCCACACATGTCAAGTTAGGACGTGATAAAATTGCATATTTTGTGTTTTGTAAGCCAATAATTGATACATCCTTAGGACAATCAAGACCTTTATCAAATGTATAATTCATAAAGCTAACTGCAATACTATCTCTAACTGCGATTACACCATCAACAGGCTTATCCTTAAAATATTCCTCAAAATGTAATCTATTAACTGATACATCACCACTAGTTCTTAAAATTAGAGGTGCTCTACCAGCATCCTGACAAGCTCTTATATAGCCTTGCTCCTTATGCTGATTAACTGTATAGTTTTTAACTGTTGTAAAGAAATATACATTTTCTCTACCACGGTTAATTAAATCCATTGTTACTTGGTATGTAGATTCCTCATAATCAATACTTACTGTAGGAATTTCCTCATTATCATATAATACGTTACACAATACTAAAGGTATCTGAGCGTCTCTTATGTGTGATAGTACAATCTCAATTTGATCGTGTAATAGCTCATCATTTAAGAATAAAATACCATCAACCTGTTCTGCAACTACAGCACGAATAGTTTCCTTAATATCATCATTTTCCATGATAGAAAATAGCTTAATAGAATATTCATATTGCTTTGCGATATCAATAATACCGCCTAGCTGTGCCGCAGAAGCCGCTCTTGATACATCGGCCATAATAACACCAACAGTAGTTGTTTTTCTACTAGCTAAACCTCTAGCTATAGCATTTGGCTTATAACCTAGCTTTTGAATTACCTTTAAAACTCTTTCCCTAGTTTCAGGATTAACCTTCTCAGGATTGTTCATAACACGGCTAACTGTAGCTAAGGAAACCCTAGCTGCACCAGCAACGTCATAAATAGTAGTATTTGCCATCGAAATCACCTCGCGTATGTGTATAAATTATAACATGTATGAAAATGATTTTCAATGTTTTCATAGGAAAAAATGAAAGTAAATTTACGATTTTCATTTTTTTTCATATAGTATTTTCCTTAATATGTTGTCAATAGTTCCAGCACCTAAAAAGACATAAATTTCATTTTCATCAAATTGATAGCTTGTTATCGAGCCTTCACTAAGCTCCTCGTAACCTAAGCTCTTAATAATGCTCTTATCAAGCTCTTCATTTTTATTTTCTCTACTATTAAATGTTCTATACAAATATGTCTCATCAAAGCAGCTTAAAGCTCTTTTAAAACCTTTTTCTAAAGAAATCGTTCTAGAATATGTGTGAGGCTCAAAAAAACACACAAGCCTCTTGTTTGGATATTCTAGCCTTAATGCTTGATAAACACCTTCAATCTCTGTAGGGTGATGAGCATAATCACAAATAAAGGTTAATTTGTTTTGATAATATTTGCTCATTCTTCTGTTTGGCATCCTAAAGCTCCTAAGCCTTTTTCTTATATTCTCATTCGATACTTTAAGCTGTCTTGCCACCACATAAGCACCAACCACATCATAAGCATAGTGCCTTCCCATATGATTAAATACAAGCTCCTCATTATCTATGAATATATGAAGCTTATTGACAATATTCTTAATTTGAAACGAGAAATTTGATTTTAAATTCATACCAAATGAAATGCTGTTATGGTCTATAGCTTGTAAATTTTTATCATCACCGTTAACGATAGCAGTTGTAGATATATCAATAAACCTTTTGAATGCATTAATATAGTCCTTCTCATTCTTAAAAAAATCAGGATGATCATAATCTATATTTAGTACTAGTGAAATGTAAGGATTGTAATTTAAAAATGTATTTTTATATTCACAAGCCTCAATTACAAGTATATCGTTTTTACTGTAGCCACCGCTACCATCACCAACCAAATAATTGCAATCGCCTAGCATATGAGCAATTAAAGCGGTGGTTGTTGTTTTACCATGAGACCCTGCAATACAAATTTGCTTGTGATACTTAAAATGCTCTTTAATAAATTCCGGGTAATATAAATACCTACATTTTTGTAGTATACCTTCACAATAAATACTATCTTTAAATGCGTTACCAATAATATAAAAATATCCTTCATTTATTTTAATATTATCTAGTTCATCTATTGCAAAATCATACAGCTTGGGTTTAGTATAAAAATCCTCTTTAACGTCTGCCCCCTTAACTATATGCCCTTCCTTCTTTAATAGATTTGCAAGTGCACACATAGCACAGCCCTTAATTCCAACTAAATAATATATCATAAAAAATCACCACTCACATTATATGCAAGTGGTGATTCTAAAATTAATTATTAATTTAATGGATAAGGTTTTAAAACAGTATAATTAAAACTATAAAACTCTATAAAACTATGATATACTAAAATATATTACAGTTTAAGGAGTTTTTTTATTATGAAATATTATTCATCAAAAACAGTAACTAAATTATTAGGTGTTACAGCTCAAACATTAAGAAATTGGGATAAGGAAGGAAAGCTAAAACCATCTTACATAAAAAGTAATGGTTATAGATATTATTCTGAAGAATCAATTCTTTCATATACTCAAGAAAGGAAAACAAAAAAGAATTTAAATGTTATTGGATACGCAAGAATATCAAGTAAAAAACAAATAGATGATTTAGAAAGACAAGTAAATAATATAAAGGAATACTTATCTAGCAAATACGAAACATATGATATTATAACTGATATAGGTTCTGGAATAAATTATAATAAGCCAGGCTTATTAGAACTAATAGAAAAAATCAACAAAAAGGAAGTTGATCTCATAGTAGTTTTATATAAGGATAGATTATTAAGATTTGGATTTGAATTGGTTGAGCATTTTGCCAATCTTAATAATGTAAAAATAGAGGTATTAGACAAAATAGATAAGAATCAGGATGAAGAGCTAGTAGAGGATTTAGTTCAAATTATTACAGTATTTTCATGTAAAATACAAGGAAAACGAAAAAGCAAGACAAAACAGCTTATAAATGATTTTTCTCAAAAAATCAAAGAAATAGAGGATTAAAAATAAAAATAGACA
Organism: Anaeroplasma sp.; assembly: GCA_045594405.1. Lineage (GTDB taxonomy): Bacteria > Bacillota_I > Bacilli_A > Acholeplasmatales > Anaeroplasmataceae > Anaeroplasma. The sequence continues at coordinate 322 of JAZNYN010000073.1, read as the reverse complement.
ATATTTTATAAAACTATAAAACTCTATAAATAAATTGAAAATATACTAATTCTATGATATAATGTATATATAGAAGGAGACGATTCTATGTATACATATAAGGTTATGATTCATCCAAATAACAAACAAGCTACAAAGATAAGACGTACTCTAAATAAATGTATCGAATGTCAAAACATAGTGTATGATTATATAGAATCATTTATTAAAGATAAAAAAACAATACCTTCATGTAAAAAAAATAAGAAAATGAAAATAGAAGATAGAATTTATGAATGTGAAAATTGTGGATTAAAGCTAGATAGAGATTTAAATGCAGCTA
>JAZNYN010000072.1:0-2202 GCA_045594405.1 Anaeroplasma sp. | reverse complement strand
ATAATTTTAATGTAATTAAAAGGGGTGTATTTTTTATGAAGGTAATTTATGTTGATGATGAAAAATTAGCGCTAAAGAAGTTTAAATTAGAAACATCTGTAGTTGTTCCAAGTGTAGAGGTTGAATTTTTTGAAAATCCATATGAAGCACTATCATATTGTAAGGAAAATAAGATTGATTATGCTTTCTTAGATATCAATATGCCTGATATTAGTGGTATTGATTTAGTTCCTGAAATTAAAGCTTTCTGTCCGGATTGTAAAATCATCTTTATTACTGCATACGAAAATTATGCCTTAGATGCTTATAGATTAGATGCATTAGATTATATTACTAAACCATATGATAGAGAAACATTAATTAAGTGCTTCAAAAAGGTTGGCTTATTAAGTGATAATAAGAATAAAATCTTTATAAAGACTTTTGGTGGCTTTGATATTTTCGTAAATGATAAGCTATTAAAGATTAAGATGCCTAAGGTTAAGGAAATGCTTGCCTTATTAGTTGATTTACAGGGTTCTCAATTAAATTTAACTACAGCAATCAAGCTTTTATGGTTAGATCATGAAATCACTGATAAGTCATCTGCGTTAGTACGTATTACTATGAAGAGATTAAGAGAGGTTTTAGCTAGCTTTGGTATTTCTGAAATATTAGTTGACGGTGTACGTGCAATTGATCCTAAGGCATTTGAATGTGATTATTATAATTATCTAAAGGGCGATAAAGAGGCTAAATTACAATATTTTGGTAATTATTTACCTGAATATTGGTGGTCAAGAGAGACAAACGAGTCATTGACTAGTAAGTAGGGTTAATGCTTGATTTTTAAATCAAGTTAATTTATAATATAAATAGATCGATTAAACTTTGGAGGTACATTATGAATAAGACAGAATTAGTTGCAATTGTAGCTGATAAGGTTAACTTAACTAAGAAGGTAACTGAGGATACAATTGATGCTTTAGTTAAAGCAATTTGTGAGGCATTAGCTGTTGGTGATAAGGTTGTAATTTCTGGTTTAGGTACATTTGAGGTTCGTGAAAGAATTGAACGTACTGGTAGAAATCCTAGAACTGGTGAAGAAATTGTTATTCCAGGACAAAAGTCACCTGCATTTAAGGCTGGTAAGGTTTTAAAGGATTGTGTTAAATAATAGTAGAGCTCTGGCTCTATTATTTTTTTAAAAAAGGAGGGTTGCCATATGGATGCATTTGATTATATTTATTCAAATAATATGCTTGAGCTTAAAAAATATTTAGAGTTTGGTGATGTAAATGCTTTAAACGAAAGAGGTATGAGTTTACTTCACTATGCTGTAATTTTTAATAATCAAGAAATTTTTAATTTATTATTAGATCATTACATAAATATTAATATTTGTGATTCACATGGTGATACTGCATTGCATTATTGTGTTATTAACAATCGTGTTGGCTTCTTAAAGTCATTAATTAGACATAATGCGATTGTAAATATCAAAAATAATGAAGGCCAAACTCCATTATATAAGGCTTGTGCTTTAGGTAGAGAAAATTTAGTTGACTTATTGTTAGAATTTACAACTATTAACCTATTTGATAAGGACAATAAGGATGAAACAATCTTTATGGCTATGATAAGAAGTAGAAATATGACACTAATTGAAAAGTATCTACCTGAAGGAAATTTAATTAATATTTGTAATTATATTGGTGAAACACCACTTCATATAGCCTGTAAGGTAGGAGATATGAATGTTATTAGATATTTAATTGACCATAAGGCATTTGTTAATGCAAAGAATAAGACAGGTGAAACACCTTTATTCTATGCTGTTGCAAATCATAATTTAGATGCAATAAATATTCTACTTGAATATGGTGCTATATTAGATTGCAAATCTACATTTGGAGATACAATATATAGCTTAATTCCTACTTATGATTTATCAAGCTATATTAATGAAAAATCAGAGCTGTATAAGTCATATCTATATCACAGTAACTATCCTCTTCATTATGCAATTATTACTGAAAATATTGAGATGGTTAGAAAGTATGCTGTAATTAGAAATATTAATCATCCTGATAAATTTGGATATACTCCACTTGAATTAGCAATTTTAATTAAGAATAATAAGATTATTTCTATAGTTCAAAATGGCTTAGATGTTGAAGAATAAGACTAACCAGATATTATATCTGGTTTTCTTTTTTATCT
>JAZNYN010000071.1:0-1723 GCA_045594405.1 Anaeroplasma sp. | reverse complement strand
AGATCAATTAATTGATGCATGTATGGAGGCAACAAAGCCTTGGGAAGCTCAATTAAAAACTACTGTTCCTCAATATGAACTAATAGAAGACATATTAAATAAATATAGGACATTAGATGGAACTGACTGGCAAGCCAAATTACATTTATTAACATTAGGTCAAGAGACTATAGATCAGGCTTATGATTCATTAGTTCAGGTACAGGGTCAGTATTATGCTGATGTTGTGTTTAATGTGTCTGGTTTAAGTAACCTTCAGAAAGCAGTGGCTTTGGCTAGGGAGCTTAATGGAATGAAGTCTGGTGCTTATGCCAGTGTAACCAGCTATAATAATAGAGCAGCTCAATCATATATGAATGAGTCTGCTATGCAGGCAGCTAGTACATCAGGTAAGAATAGATACTTAAATAATAAAATAGCTCAATCATATATGAATGAGTCTGCTATGCAGGCAGCTAGTACATCTAAAAGTAAAGTAAGCACAGTATCAAATGATGCTTTAAAGAAATATAATGAGGCATTAAAGGAACCAGATGCTATAAGTGGTTACGATATAATGAATACACCTGCATCAGAGAGATTCCAAGGATTAATTACTTTGCTTTCTATGCCTGCTCAAGCAGCTTATGGAGGAGCAGCCTTAGGTAGTGTACTTAGTGCTGGTGGAGAGGCATTTAAAAAAGGTATTGGAGCATTAAATTTAGGTTCTACTAAAGCTGCTGGAGCATCTGCATCTGGCAGTCAAATAATAGATAGGTATCAATTATTAGAAGCATACAATAAAAAACATCCATTAACAGCTGAAGCTATAAATAGCTATTTTATGAATAAGGCATCAGGTTTTGCAGCTGGTGGCATTGGAACTAAAGAGAGTTTAATTCATGCCTTTGAGGGTGACAAGGCTGAAGCTGTTATTCCTTTGGAGTCACAACAGGGCGTTGATTACCTTGCTAATGCATTACAGCAGGCTGGTGCTGGTGATGGTGGTGGAAGTTCTTCTGTTGTTGTGAATGTAAACTTAAGTGGTTTAAATTTAGCTGATAATGATGCTCAGTGGGAAAGAGTTGGTCGTAAGATTTCTGAAGTTATAGAAATACAAACTCAGAGAAGAGGTAAGTTGTCTTATGGAAGCAAGTAATGTACATATGTATACAATTAAACATGCTAATGATAGTGGGGATCCTGTAGAGATTCCCACTTATCCTAGTAGTGTGACACCAAGTGATAATTTGGTATCTAAGTCTTGGAATAACATGTACGGTGAATTTAAAGATATACCTGTAAATTTAAAGACTAAAATAATTTGGAAATTTGATGCTATAAGTGAGGCAGATTTAAATAAATTGTACGGTGAATATATACGAGATAAGATACTTTTATATAAGAGTAGATTCTTTTATATTAACACCTATTTTCCAGGTGTTGGGTTTATATCAGGGTTGTATTATTTAGGTACACCTACAACATTTAACAGTCTATCTGGTGGAAGTGATGGTTCTGTTAAATGGTTCTCCGGTGAGATACATTGGATTGAAGTAGATGGCATAAGATTAAATGAGCCTACACAAAATAGCTTAAATAATTAGTAGGGTGATCAATTATGGTTATAACTAATAAATTTTGGAACATGGAAAAATTAAAGGCTATCATATATTTTAATGAGAATTTAGAATATGAAGTCTTTAATGATGGTACAGACAAATTTATTTATGAGGCTGAATAT
>JAZNYN010000070.1:0-1566 GCA_045594405.1 Anaeroplasma sp. | reverse complement strand
ACTTTAATCAGTGGTATAATCTTCTTATTATTATCAGTTGTTCCTGTAAAGAAAGATAAGGTAACAGGAAAGCTTGTAATGCTAAGAGAATTAATTTTTGATGGCATGCCTAAATCAGTACGTACAGCTATCACTGTAGGTATCGGTTTATTTATTGCATATATTGGTATGCAAAATGCAAAGATTATCGTTGCTGATCAATATGTAATTTCTGGATTAGTAGATTTTACAAATGCTGAAAATTGGGCTGTTGGTGGTCCTGCTAGAACTGCTGTAATTGGTCTATTCTCTTTTGTTGTTATTGCTATTTTAGCTCACTTCAAGGTTAAGGGTGCAGTAGTTATTGGTATTCTATGTGGTACATTACTTGCAATTCCTCTAGGTGTTACTTCATTTGATGTAATTGCTGGTAAGGCTGATGGCATCACTTGGAGATTCTGGGAAAATTTCCAAACATATTTCTCTATGAATCCAGCTAATGGTGGTGTATTTGCAGCAGCATTTACTGAAGGTTTCAATATGCCTGAGGGTTCTTTATTAACATGTGTTATGCTAGTTATCACTTTCTCAATGATCGATATGTTCGATACTATGGGTACTGTAGTAGGCTGTACTACAAACGCTGGTTTAATTGATGAAAATGGTAAGCCTTTAAATTATAATAAGATTATGATTTCTGATTCAGTAGCTACGGCATTCGGTGCAGTTACTGGTACTTCTACAGTTACTACATTCGTTGAATCTGGTGCTGGTGTTGCAGTAGGTGGTAAGACTGGTTTAACTGCATTAGTAACAGCTATCTTATTCTTATTATCAATCTTCTTATTACCTCTATTTGCATTCATTCCTTCTTCAGCTTGTGCTGGTGCATTATTATACGTTGGTGTATTAATGATGGGTAATGTAACAAATATTGATTTTAAGAATGTTAAGTCTGCAGTTCCTGCTTTCTTAACTATTATCATTATGCTACTTTCATATTCAATTACTAAGGGTATTGGTGTTGGTATTATTTCTCATGTTGTAATTTCAACTATCTCTTATTTAATTGAATTAATCATTTATGCTTGTAAGAAGAAATCAGACGAAAATGATGAAGGCGAAAAATGTCAAAATTGCAAGCCTGTATGGGATTGCTCAATTGTAGCATTAGTAGTTTGTGCATTATTCTTAGTATATTTCTTTGTTCCAACAGTATTTTAATATATAAACAATAAAAGGAGTTAATTATCGATATTTCGATATTTAACTCCTTTAATTTTAAAAACTATTGTAGTTTCCACATATTTCCTTTTTCTGATGTAGCAGGTAATCTATCGCCTTTGCTGATATTACAAGTACGACCATTTTTAACTTGTTTACCTTCAGAATCAACTTCAACGTAAGTTCCAGCTTCAAACTTATCTGTCCCTGGTTTGTAACATTTTTCCATTTCATTTCACTCCTTTACAATTTTATTATTGTCAAATATTAAAATATTATTCAAAAAATTAAATTTTTCTTAATTTTATAAAAACACGTTTTCATTTTTCATATATATATGATATAATATATATGGATATATAT